>NZ_QXDL01000304.1:0-3541 GCF_003574345.1 Calidithermus terrae | reverse complement strand
TACCTCCTCCCCGCCGGCGGGGAGGGTGGGGGAAGGGGGCTTTTAGCCACGAGCCGCGGGCCACGGGCCTGCAACTTCTTGCAACCTCGACCCCGTCCCTCGCCACCTCGCAGGACGCTACTGTGCGCTCTCGAGGTCGGGGCGCAGGCGCACGGCTTCGCGGAGGTAGACGTGGCGGACCTGCTTTTGGGGGAAGTCGGTGTTCCAGAGCATCATCACGCGGATGACGCGGGGAAGGGAGCCGGGGACGGGGACCTCACGGGAGTTGATGAGGGGGACCATCTGCATGCCGAGCTGGCGGGCGGCTTCGGCGGGGAAGGCGGCGTTGAGGTCGTCGGTGAGGGTGAAGATCATAGCGCCGATGGAGTCGAAGTCGGTGATGCGGTTGACCTCGAGCATCTTCTGCAGCAACTCGCGCGTGGCGCTCAGGATGGCTTCGCGGCTGTTCTCTTCAACGGTGATGGCTCCACGGACCCCTCTGACCATATGCGGGTGATTCTACTCCACGCGCGCGGCGCGGCGGGCGTTGTGGGGCTCGAGCTTGAAAGCGCCGCCCCCGGCTGGTACACTCTTGAAGTTGCCCGCACGACCAAGATCGTGCGAAAGGAGCCTCCGAGATGAAGAAGAACCTTCACCCTAAACTGGTGCCGTGCAAGATCATCTGCAACGGCGAAGTGGTGCTCAACACCTACTCCACCAAACCCGAAATCCACGTCGAAGTGTGGAGCGGTAACCACCCCTTCTGGACCGGCCAGCAGCGCTTCGTTGACACCGAAGGCCGCGTGGAGAAGTTCCAGAAGCGCTTCGGCGATTCCTACAAGCGCAAGAAGTAAGCGCGCTGGCTTTCGGCCCCCTCTCCCGCGGGAGAGGGGGCCGACGCTTTGGGGGTTGTGGCTGTGGGGGGCGGCGGGTAAACTCGGCCCCGACATGCCCCATCTGCCCCTGCTCCCTGGATGGATCGAAGTGGTGGTCGGCCCGATGTTCTCAGGCAAGTCGGAGGAGCTCATCCGCCGCGTCAAGCGCGCCCTGATCGCCGGGCAGCGGGTGATGGTGTTCAAGCCCCGCATCGACGACCGCTACCACGCCTCCGACGTCACCAGCCACGACGGCAAGCGGGCCGAGGCCGTCGCGGTGCGGGACTCGGCGGAGCTGCGGGCCCATCTCGGCGAGGAGATGCCCGAGGTGCTGGCCGTGGACGAGGTGCAGTTCTTCGACCAGGGGCTCGTGGACCTGGCGCTCGAGCTCGCCGACCACGGGGTGCGCGTGATCCTGGCGGGCTTAGACCAGGACTTCCGGGGCGAGCCCTTCGGGGTCATCCCCCAACTGCTGGCGAAGGCCGAGTACGTCGAGAAGCTGGCCGCGGTCTGCCCGGTGTGCGGCGCCCCGGCCACCCGCACCCAGCGGCTCATCGGCGGGCGCCCGGCCCGCTACGACGACCCGGTGATCCTGGTGGGGGCCAGCGAGAGCTACGAGCCGCGCTGCCGCAAGTGCCACGTGGTCGAAGGGCACCCCAGCGGGCGGCAGCGGGCCCACAGCCACTGAGCTTTGGGCCTCGCGCCGGGCTCAGCTCACCCCGCCCAGGCTCGAGCCCCACAGGTGGAAGACCCCGATCAGCAGGGCGGCCAGGGAGAACCAGGGGTTCTGCGGCGCGACCGCACGGCCCTGCCGGATCATGACCAGCTCCGCGAACACCGCCAGGCCGCGCAGGGCGTAGACGCTGCCGATGCCCCACAGGACGGGAGCCTGGAAGGGGAGCGGGGGGATGGCCCCGGCTCCCGCCAGCGCGTAGCAGCCGAAGGCCGCGAACATTAGGGCGAGGCCGAGGGTGAGCACGGCCGGAGCCGGCGAGCCCCGTTCCGCGCTGCGGGCCATGCCCTCGCCCGCCCCGAAGAACCGGTAGGCGGGCGCGCCCTTCCAGGCGATCCAGACGTGGAGCAAGGCCAGAATAAAGCTGCTGCCTGCGCTGATGACGAGTATCGGGTTCATGAGACTCCTTTGCCGTTCCTTTGCCAGCCGGTGGCGGTGGGGACGTGCGGGCGGGCCTGCGGGTGGGCTGTGGCAACGTGCGGCGGCACCGTTTTTATGCCTCCTTGCCGAAGAACCCCCGCAAAACCAGCTCCACCACGTGTTTCTTGCGCGCCTCGAGGAACTCGGGGTCGCCGGGGTCGATGCCGAGCGCGGGGAAGAGCGTTTGGCGGTGGGCGAAGGGGAACCAGCACAGGCCCATCAGGCTGATGGTGAGTTGCTTGAGGTCGGTCGAGGCCACGGCCTCGGGCGGCAGGTAGGCCTGGATGGCGGCGATCCCCGCCTCGAGCGCGCGCACGTGCACCGGGTTTTCGCCCAGCGCGCCGCCGCCCTTGAGGGCCTCGTGCTCCACCAGGCGCACGAAATTGGGGTTGCCCACGATGAAGTCGATGTAGCCCCCCAGCCCGGCCGCGAGGACCTCGCGGGGACTGCCGGCCCGGGCGGCCCGGCCGGCGGCGAGGCCGATCTCCCGCAGGGCAGTCTCGAAGATCCTCTCCAGAACAGCCCGATAGAGCCCCGCTTTGGAGCCGAAGAAATAGCCTGGAGTCCCCCTTGAAACCCCCGCCCGTTGGCCGATCTCGGCGAATGAAACCCCATCGAAGCCCTTCTCGGCGAAGAGTTCCTCGGCCGCGTCGAGGATCGCCGACCGGCTCCGGCCGGCGTCGCGGGCTTTAGGGGCTGACGCCAATTTGCTTGACATCCAGCAAGTTATACCCCGAAACGCCCCGGACCGCAAGGGTCGGGCGGGTTGATTAAATTGGATCCAATGGATACACTTGAGCCATGCCGAAGAGCCCCGAGAGACCCCCCGCCACGTCGCCCGACTGGGTCGCCCGGCAACTGCGCGAGCGCATCCTGAGCGGGCACTACCCCGGGGGCACGGCGCTGCGCCAGGAGGAACTGGCCGAGGAACTGGGCGTCAGCCGGATGCCGGTGCGCGAGGCCTTGCGGCAACTGGCGGGGGAGGGGCTGCTGCTCCTCTACCCCCACCGGGGGGCGGTGGTGGCCGAGCTCTCCGTCGCCGAGCTCGAGGAGATCTACGAGATGCGGGCGGTGCTCGAGCCCCTGGCCCTGCGCCTGGCGATCCCCAGGCTCGGCAAGGCCCAGTTGGGCGAGGCCGAAGACGCGCTCGACGCGGCCGAGCTCGAGCGCGACGGGCGGCGGCTGAGCGAGCTCAACTGGCGGTTTCACGCCGCCCTCTACCGGCCCGCGGGGCGCCCCCGGCTGCTCTCCACCGTCGAGACCCTGCACCTCAACGTTGACCGCTACATGCGGATGATCCTCACGGTGGTGCACCACCGCGAACAGTCGGACCGCGAGCACCGCGCCCTGCTGGAGGCTTGCCGGGCACGGGAGGCCGAGCGGGCGTGTGCGCTGCTGGAGCGGCACGTCGTCGAGGCCGGGCAGCGGCTGGTGCGGTTTTTGCAAAAGGAGAAGGCATGAAGCTCGAGAAGTTTCCCCGCCACCCCCTGACCTTCGGCCCTCCAGCTCCGCGCGGGCTTCTCCGGCTTCACCA
>NZ_QXDL01000303.1:0-3553 GCF_003574345.1 Calidithermus terrae | reverse complement strand
GGGTGGCGCAGACGGGCATGCCGCCGGGTCAAGGTGCGGCCCGCACCCCCGCGTACGCGGGCGCCGAGGCCCGGCGGCATGCCCGCGAGGGGGTGGCCGTAGGCCGTACCGGCTCCGCCGGTGACCTGGGGCCCCTCGGGGGAGCCCAGGGGGAGCAGGTTTCCGGCGTACGCCGGGTCGCGTACCGCGATGCCCTCGCCACGTGGAATGGCCTCCCCCTCCGGCCCCTGACGGCGGAGCGGGGGTCGCCAAACCAAAGCACCGCACCATCACCCGCTTTCCCGCCCACAGACAACGTCATCAGCCGATCAAAGCACTGTTCCAGCCGAAAATCCGGCGCCTTTCCCGCGAATAGCCGCTCTTTCCCCAGTTCGGGCCCGATCTCAGCCTAGGTTCACAAAAACATGAGAGGGGTTGATAGCATAGAACCCTGATGTCGCCGAAGTCGCCTATCAAGGCCCAACTCCAACAAAGCGTCGCCCAGGCCCTAGACGCCCTGGGCGTTAGCGAGGCCCCCGAGATCGTCATCCAGGAAACCCCCAGCGGCAAGGAGGGCGATTACGGCACGCCCGTGGCCTTCAGCCTGGCTCGAGCGCTGCGCAAGGCCCCGGCCCAGATCGCCGCCGACATCGCCGAGAAGTTGCAGCAGCCCCCGTTCGTGCGGCGCGTGTTCGCGGTGGGCGGCTACCTCAACTTCGAGCTCGAGCCCGGCCACGTGGTGCGCTCGGCGCTCGAGCCCGTGCGCCCCTTCCCCAAGCAGCCCGGCAAGGTGCTCGTCGAGCACACGGCGGTCAACCCCAACAAGGAACTGCACGTCGGGCACCTGCGCAACGTGTGCCTGGGCGACTCGGTGGCCCGCATCCTCGACTTCGCGGGCCGCGAGGTGGAGGTGCTCAACTACATCGACGACACCGGCCGCCAGGCCGCCGACTCGCTGTTCGCGCTGCGCCACTTCGGCCTGCGGTACGACGGCGGCCGGAAGTACGACCACTGGGTGGGCGAGGCCTACGTGCGGCTGCACAAGGAGCTCGCCGACGAGGCCAGGAAGGCCGAGCTCGAGCCCCACATCGCCGAGGTGCTGCACCAGCTCGAGGAGGGCAAGCTGCGCGAGGAGGTGGACAAGATCCTGCGCAGCCAGCTCCAGACCATGCACCGCCTGGGCGCCCGCTACGACGTGCTGGTGTGGGAGTCGGACATCGTGCACGAGGGGCTTTTGAGGAAGGCGCTGGAGATCCTGGAGAAAAGCCCCTACGTCTTCAGGCCCGCCGAGGGCAAGTACGCCGGGGCGCTGGTGATCGACGCCTCGCAGATCATCCCGGGGCTCGAGGACCCCTACTTCGTGCTGGTGCGCTCCAACGGGGCGAGCACCTACTACGCCAAGGACATCGCCTTCCAGATGTGGAAGATGGGCCTGTTGCAGGGGCTGAAGTTCGACCCCTACCCCGGCGACTACCCCGCCTTCACGCCCGGCCGCCCGATGTACACCAGCACGCCGGCGGGGTCGGTGCCCGAGCACGTCGGGGCCACCGAGACCATCAACGTCATCGACGCGCGGCAGTCGCACCCGCAGATGATCGTGCGGGCCGGGCTCGAGGTGGCCGGGCGGCACGACCTGGCCGAGGGCGCCTACCACCTGGCCTACGAGACGGTGCTCCTGGAGGGCCAGCAGATGTCCGGGCGCAAGGGCATCACCGTGAGCGTGGACGAGGTGCTCGACGAGGCGGTGAGGCGGGCGCGGGCGGTGATCGCACAGAAGAACCCCGAGCACCCCGAGCCCGAGGCCGCCGCCGAGGCCATCGGCGTGGGGGCGGTGCGCTTCGCGATGATCAAGACCGAGGCCAAGAAGCAGATCGACTTCCGCTACGACCAGGCCCTGGCCTTCGAGGGCGACACCGGCCCCTACCTGCAGTACGCGCACGCCCGGGCTTCGTCCATCCTGCGCAAGGCCGAGGAGCAGGGGCTCGCCGGCGAGGCCCCCGACTTCGGGCAGGTCACGCCCTACGAGCTCGAGCTCGCCAAGACCCTGCTGCGCTTCGGCGAGACCGTCGCGGAAGCGGCTAAGAACAAGGCCCCCAACCTGCTCGCGCAGTACCTGCTCGACCTGGGCGCGGCCTGGAACGGCTACTACAACGCCAAGACCCCCGACGGCAAGCCGGCGACCCCCGTGCTCACGGCGCCACAGGGCCTGCGGGGGGTGCGGCTCGAGCTCGTGCGCGGCGTCAAGCGCACCCTGGCGCAGGGGCTGGGGCTGTTGGGACTACAGGCCCCCGAAGTAATGTAGCTATGATGCGATCGGTCGTCGGAGTGGCACTCATCCTGCTGCTGGCCCTGGCGCTGGCCCAGGCACCCCGGCTCACCACCCCCGAGGAGGTGGCCCGGAGCGCTGTGATCCAGCGCTCCCTGCCCGCGGTGGTCAAGGTCGAGGGCATCCCCGAGGAGAGCTTCGGCCCCGGGGGCAGCGAGCCCGTGGGCGGCTCGGGCTTCTTCTACAGCCCCACCCGCATCGTCACCAATTACCACGTCGTGCAGGGCCTCAAGGACCTGCGGGTGATCCTCTACGACGGCCAGCCCTACCCCGCGCAGGTCTTCGCGGTGGACCGCGGCATCGACATCGCCATCCTCGCGGTGCAGGGGGTGCGGGCCCCGGCTACGCTGAGCTTCGGCAGCTCGCAGAACCTGCCCATCGGCATGGGCGTGGTGGTCATCGGCAGCCCCTTCCTCCAGCGCCACGTCGTCACCTACGGCATCCTCTCCAAGGTGGGCCCGGTCGAGCTCGTGCAGGACGTGCCCCAGACCGACGTCGGCACCGAGGTGGGCGAGGTGCTCTTCACCGACGCCCGCACCGAGGAGGGCAACTCCGGCGGGCCGATGATCAACCTCCAGGGCCAGGTGATCGGCGTGATGAGCATGGTGGTGGGCCCGCCGAGCGGGCTCGCCGGGCTCGGGCTCGCCATCCCCGGCGACCTCGTGCGCCAGAGCGTGCAGGACCTCGAGCGCTTCGGCCGCGTGCAGCGCGGCTGGCTGGGCGCCACCCTCGTGGACCTCACCGACCTCGACCCCATCCTGCTGCGCAGCGTGGGCCTCATCAGCAGCCAGGGCGCCATGATCGACCAGATCGAGCCCAGCTCCCCCGCCCGCAGCGCCGGCCTGCGCGGCGCCGGGCGCAACCCCAACGGCAAGCTCACCAGCCTGGGCGACGTGATCCTCGCCGTCAACGGCAAGGCCGTCAAGAACCGCGCCGAGGTCATCCAGCAGATCGCCCGCTTCCGCGTAGGCGACAAGGTCCGCCTCACGCTATGGCGCCAGGGGCGGCGCGTCGAGGTGACGCTGACGATGGTGGCAAGGTCGTGAGCGGTGAGCCGTCGGCCGTCAGCAAAAGGCTCGTAGCGTGTGGTCAACCCCGTCCTAACCTTCCCGGCTGGCAGGGAGGGTTTATCCCCCCCGGCCCCCCTTATTAAGGGGGGTGAAGAAAGGGCATTTAGCGTTGGGCTATGGGCTATCAGCTATCGGCTATGGGCTATCGACCCCCGGCGTCCAGCTATCGGCCCCCGCC
>NZ_QXDL01000302.1:0-3584 GCF_003574345.1 Calidithermus terrae | reverse complement strand
CCGTACTACGTCGTCGCAATCAACACCCCTGACCCCGAGTGAGTCGTTCCAGTGGAACGCCCGGCCGCCGAAACAGCCCAATGTCCACCCCGCCCCCCTTCTTCCCTGGACTTGGCCCAGCTTGCCCGTTCCTGGACCCATCCCGTGTAGGAGGGCCGTCCTGGACGGGTTCGAAACCCTCGACCACGTAAAACGGCCTATAAGGCCCCCCCGAGGGGTACCCCAAGGGTTGGACGGGGATGCCCGGCCCCAAGACCCAGCCCTACCGGGTGCTGGCCCTCGTCAAGGGACGGCTCGAGCCCTTCGTGACGCTCTGAGGACACCCGGGGATCCGGGCGTTCGCCGGGGGTCCGCCTCAGTGCGGGTGCCCGGCGGCAGGGGGCGGCTCGAGCGGCTCTCCGCCCCGCTGATCGAGCAGCTGCCGCATGGACTCGATCTCTAGGGCCTGGCTGCCGGCCATCGCCGCCAGGAGCCGCCGGGCCGCGGGGTTCTGCGCCGCTTCCAGGGCCGGCCCCATCATGGCGATGGCCCCCTGGTGGTGCCGGATCATCAGCTGCAGGAAGCGGGCCTCGGCCTCGCGCCCGGTGAGCGCGGCGAAGGCCCGCATCTCTGCCTCGCTGGCCATGCCCATCTCGGCCACCTGCCGGGGGCTGAGGCCGTGGCGGAGGAGCCCCATGAGGGGGCGTCGCCACACGGGGAGCCAGGTCCTCATCTGCTCGATCTGCGACTGCTGGGTAGCGATGATGTCGGCGGCGGTAGCCTGTAGGGTGGCGTCGTCGGTGCGGCTTTGCAGCATCCGGGCCATCTCCACCGCCTGGGCGTGGTGGGGGATCATGTGCAGCGCGAAGCGGGCCTCGGAGCGCGGGGTCAGGGCGTCCCAGACGAGCGCGGCCAGGGCCGTCACCAGCGCAAGCCCTGCGAACCGGAGCCAGGGCCTGGCGCGGGTTGGATTCTTGCTCGGAAGGGTCTGCATGTTCACCTCTTAGTCGGCGCGTCTGATGAACTGTACTTCGTCCGTTGAGTGTGCCTGCATGTTTACCTCCTAGGGTTACTCCCAGCGCGGGTGGGCGTGCTCCTCGGCCGCGCGCAGGGCCGGGGTCTCCAGCTGCACCGTGACGTGCCCGATCCCGTGGCCCTCGGCCACCGCCCGGGCCAGGGGGATCACGTTGACGTCTGGGGTGTCCATCACCAAGTGCACCGAGAGGTTGTGCTCCCCGCCGGTCGTGGCCCAGACGTGCAGGTCGTGGGCCTCTTGCACGCCGGGCAGCGCCTCCAGCTCGGCCTGCAGCTTTAAAAGGTCCGCCCCCTCGGGCACCCCCTCGAGCAGGACGTTCACGCTGGCCGAGAGCAGCACCCAGGTGCGGGGCAGCACCCACAGACCGATCAGCGCCCCCAGCAGCGGGTCCACCCAGCCCCAGCCGGTGAAGAAGATCACCACCGCCCCGGCGATCACCGCCACCGAACCCAGCAGGTCGGAGAGCACCTCGAGGTAGGCTCCCCGCACGTTGAGGCTCTCCCGGCTCCCGCCCATCAGGAGGCGGGCCGCGATCAGGTTCACCGCCAGACCGCCGACGGCAACCAGGAGCATGGGCAGGCTCTGCACCTCGGCGGGCTCGCGCAGGCGCTGGTAGGCCTCGAGGAGGATGTAAAAGGCCACGACGAACAGCACCGCGGCGTTCACGGCCGCCGCCAGGATCTCGAGGCGGCGGTAGCCGAAGGTGCGCTTCGGGTCCGCCGGCCGCTGGCCTAGCCGGATCGCCAGGAGCGCGATCAGCAGCCCCATCACGTCGGTGAACATGTGGGCGGCGTCGGACAGGAGCGCCAGGCTGCCGAAGACCAGCCCGCCCACCACCTCGGCCAGCAGATAACCCCCGGTCAGGGCTAAAGCCCAGCGCAGCCGGGCTTCGGGCACCTCACGGGCGGCCTTGCCGTGCTCGTGGCCCCGGCTCATGCGCCTACCTCCCGCGCCCAACCCGTTTCCAGAGTACCGCCGCCACCGCCACCAGGGCCAGCACGGCAACGAGGAGCGTGGCATCGAGGACGGAGCGAACGGGGGCCAACGGGTTTAGCGCCAGGGCTACCGCCCATGCCGATCCTCCTTCCAGCGTACAGGACGCGCCCGCGGGACCAAGAGCAGGACAACCCCCGAGACCAGCCACACGTCGGCCAGGTTAAAGACCGGGTAGTCCTGCCCATAGAGGGACCGGGTCAGCACGGACAGGGTGTGCGAGTAGAGCATGTCCACCACCGTGCCGTCGACCAGCTGGTCCAGCCCGTTGCCCAAGGCCCCGCCCGCGATCAGCGAGAGCGCCACGCCGGCGGCTGGGGGCGGGGCCTTCCAGGCCAGGTAGCCCAGCAGGGCCAGCCCCACCCCCAGCCGGACCAGCACCAGCAACCCAGTCTGGCCCGACAGCAGCCCCCAGGCCGCGCCGGGGTTGAAGCCCAGCGCCAGCGAGAGCACCCCGGGGGCTAGCGGCTGGGGGTGGCCGGGCTCGAGGTGGCCCAGCGACCACCCCTTGAGGGCAAAGTCCAGGCCCACCCACAGCCCCACCAGGACCAGCGGGAGCCAGCGCGTGCCGCGGCTCATTCGCCCCCCTCCCCGCGGGCCGCCCGCGCCCGGGGCCCGACCAGTCGGGGGCGGCGCCGGAAGCATGGTGCAAAGCCGGCCATCAGGATCACCGGAAGCGCAGCAGCCGCAGTGAATTCAGCGTGACCAGCGCGGTGGCCCCGGTGTCGGCCAAAATGGCGGGCCACAGCCCGGTGACGCCCAGCAGGGTGGTGGCCAGGAACACCGCCTTCAGGCCCAGCGCGAAGGCGATGTTCTGCGCCACGACCCGCATCGTGCCCCGCGAGAGCCGGATCAGGTCGCTCACGCCCGTTACGGAGTTCCTGAGCAGCGCGGCGTCGGCGGTCTCGAGGGCCACGTCGGTGCCCCCTCCCATGGCGATGCCCACGTCGGCCTGGGCCAGGGCGGGCGCGTCGTTGATGCCGTCGCCCACCATCGCCACCTTCTGATTCCCCTTCTCCGCTCGCCTGAGCTCGCCGATGATGCGGAGCTTGTCCTCCGGCATCAGCTCGGCCCGCACCTCCAGGCCCAGCCCCTCGGCGATGGCCTGGCCGGTGCGGGCGTTGTCCCCGGTGAGCATCACACCCTCCACGCCCAGCTGCTTGAGCTGGCTCAAGGCCTCCCGCGCATCGGGACGGGGCTCATCGCGGATGGCGATCAAGCCCAGCAAGGCAGGAGGGTCCAGGAGCAGCACCACGGTCTTGCCCTGGAGCTCCATCGCCTCGATCTGCCCGGCCACCTCTGCGGCCAGGGGAGCGAGCTCGGCTGCGTACTTGGGCGAGCCGACCACCAGGGTTCGGCCCTGCACGATGGCTTGTGCCCCCTTGCCCTGGACGGCCTGCTGGTCGCCGGAAGGGGGCGCCGTGGCCCCCACCTCGTCGGCCTTCTCCACGATGGCTTTGGCCAGGGGGTGGGAGGAGCCCTGTTCGACCGCAGCGGCGAGGCCCAGCAGTTCGGCCTCGGAGCCTTCCAGGGCAACCACATCGATCACCCTGGGCTTGCCGGCGGTCAGGGTGCC
>NZ_QXDL01000301.1:0-3673 GCF_003574345.1 Calidithermus terrae | reverse complement strand
CCACCAGGTCGTTGTGCAACGCGCCCTCCCCGCCCAGCCAGCGCTGGCCCAGGCGGCGCAGCAGGCCGTAGAAGACCATGCAGAAGAAGTCGTTGATCAAGGGCGCGTCCCAGCGGTTGAGCAGGGCGGCCTCGAGCCGCCGGTAGCGCCGGGCCAGGCCGGTGAAGTCCAGGCGCGAGAGGTCGGCCTTGTCGAGCGCGGCCTCCAGGCGGGCGTAGAAGGCCCGCTCGTAGCGGGGGAGCAGGAGGTAGCTGGTGAGGAGCCCCAGCACGGTCCGGGCCAGGTAGAGCGCGTCCTGGGCCCTCGAGCGGCTCACCTCCACCCGCAGGCCCTCGGGCATCCCCTCGGCCACGCCCATCATCTGCTCCATGAAGCCCCGGTTGACCGAGAAGCCCGGCAGCAGGGCCAGCGCCTTGTACCAGTGGCTGAGGTTGTAGTACACCCGCCCCTTCACCAGCCCGATCATGCCGTCGAAGACGTGGCCGTTGGCCTCGACGAGGCCCTGCGGCACCCCGAACAAGCGCACCAGGCGGCGGTAGACCTGCCGGTAGGCCCGGCTGGCGAAGGAGAAGGTGAGGGGGGTGGTCACGCCGCTGTAGCTCTCGATGATGTTGGAGTTGTCCCACCAGGTGGGCTCGCCCGCCTCGGGGGGCGCCGCGGTCGGCGTGGTGATGGGGCGCGACTGGAGCAGGTAGAGCCTGCCGCCCTGCACCGCCCACTCGATGTCCTGGGGACTGCCGAAGCGGGCCTCGCAGCGCGACGCCAGCGCGGCGACCTCGAGCGCCCCCTCCCGGCTGAGCAAGGCCCCCTCGGGCATCTGCACGGCGCCGTCCTGCACGCGGTAGGTCTGGCCCTGCGCCTCGCCGGAGACCAGCTTGTCGCCCAGCCCCTCCACCGCCGCGATCACGCAGGCCCTCGAGCCGTCCAGCGGGTCGCGGCTGAAGCAGACCCCGGCCACCTCCGCCTTCACCATGGCCTGCACCAGCACCGCCGGGGGCTTGGCGGCCGGCGGCAGGCCCCGCGCCTCGCGGTAGGCCCGGCTGCGCTCGCCGAAGCCCGAAGCCCACACCCTCACCACGAACTCGGGCACCCGCTCGCGGGGCACGTTCAGGAAGGACTCGAACTGCCCGGCGAAGGAGTGCCCCGCCCCGTCCTCGTCGGCGGCGGAGGAGCGCACCGCGTAGGACCCGGCCTCGGGGAGGGCCCCCAGCAGCGCCTCCGCCAGGGCGGGCTCGAGCCGCAGGTCCTCGAACAGCGCTTCGAACCGCCCGGCCTCGAGGAGCTCGAGCTGCCGCGGGCGAAGGCTGCGGGCGAAGGCTGTGGGCGTCACCACCACGAAGGGCGGGACGGGGAAGCCCTCGAGCCGGCCCAGCGCCCAGGCCTTGCCGCCCAGGCTCGAGCGATCTGCGGGGGAATCCGGGGGAATGAGCTTCATAGGCGGAATGCCAGCGCGAGATACAGCACGACCACCCACAGCGCGGAGATAGCACTGATTGTAGACAGCCCGCGCTCAGGACGCTGGTACATCTGCGAAATCGCCAGCAAAAGACCGGCCAGCGCGAACAAAGGCCAGGCTCGCCCGCTGGCCCAGGCCGCCGCCAGCGCCCCCGCCGCCGCCACCGCGGCCCACACCGCCAGCGCCCGCCGCCAGCCCCACAGGGCGCTGTAGGTCTGGACCCCGGCCTCTTCCTCCTGCGGCAGCCGGATCTTGCGGCCCAGCTCCATCAAGGCCCCGGCGCAGAGGCTCAGCGCCGCCAGCCCCGGCACCCCTTCGGCCCGCAGGCCGCCCCACAGCCCCACGAAGACCTGCATCAGCGGCACGACGAGGAGGTGGCTCAGCAGGTAGGCCACCGGGCGGGCCGCCAGCCAGCCGTGGGCGAAGAACTCCTTGCCCATCAGCGCCATGTAGGCCCACACCAGCGCCAGCACGGGCAGCGCCGACGGCATCAGCCAGGCGCACAGCAGGGCTTGCAGCGCCGCGGCCCCCAGGCCCAGCCAGGCCAGCTCGCCCAGGCGGATCAGGCCCCGCGCCACCGGGCGGTAGGGGCGGTGGGCCAGGTCGTCGTGGTAGTCCTTGAACTCGTCGAGGACGCGCAGTTGCAGGTAGAGCAGCAGGCTGAGGAGGCTCACGGCGAGGTAGGGCCCCCAGCCGGGGAAATCGCCCGCGTAGCGCAGCACGCAAAAGCCGGTGACGAGCACCAGCGGCGCGTACTGGGCCAGGGGGAAGCGCTCGCGTTGGTAGGTGAGCCAGCGCTGCATCGGGGGTGATTATGGGGGGTCGGGGCGCAGCGGCGCTACGGGAAAATTACTCAGCACGCCCGGGCCGCTTCAGCCGCCGATGCCCACCATCACCCGCTCGCGCAGCGTCGGCAGGGTGTTGCCGAAGGCGGGCTTGCGGTCGGTGGCGATGAGGATGGCGTCCACGAGGGCCTCGAGCGGGTTGGGCGCTTCGAAGGCCCAGGCGATGTCCATCTCGAGGTCGGTGAGCAGGCAGGGCCGCAGCTTCTTGTCGGAGGTCAGGCGCAGGCGCGAGCAGTTGGAGCAGAAGGGCTCCATCACCGGGTTGATGAAGCCGACCGTGCCCACCGCGCCCGGGATCCGGTACAGCCGCGCCGGGGCGCTGGGGTCGTCCTCGAGCTTCTCCAGCGGGCCGAAGTGCCGCTCGATGACGGCCTTGGTCTCCCGGCCAGCGATGAAGCGCTGCCGGTAGAGCTCGGGGTTGGAGTTGTCGAGGTGCATGTACTCGAGGAAGCGCACGTGCAGCGGCTTGTCCAGCGAGAGCGAGGCCAGGGGGATCACCTCCCCCTCGTTCATGCCCCGGATCATCACCGCGTTGAGCTTGACGGGCCCCAAGCCCAGCTCGAAGGCGGTCTCGATGGCCTCCCACACGCGCCGGACGTCGCCCCCGCGGGTCATGGTGCGGAAGACCTCGGGGGTCACGGAGTCCATCGAGAGGTTCATGCGCCTCAGCCCGGCGTCCTTGAGCTCCTTGGCCTTGCGCTTGAAGAGCATCCCGTTGGTGGTGATGGCGATGTCCTCGATGCCCAGCCCGCGGGCCGCCGCGACCATCTCGGGCAGCTCCTTGCGCACCAGCGGCTCCCCGCCGGTGAAGCGCACCGACTCGAGGCCCAGCAGCCGCATGGCCCCCAGGAAGTTGCGCACGTCCTCCACCGTGACGGTGCCGGGCGGCTCGGTCATCTCCCAGCCCAGCGGGTGGCAGTACAGGCAGTGCAGGTTGCAACGCGGCGTCACCGACAGGCGCAAGTCCTTGATGAGGCGGCCATAGTTATCGAGTAGTTTCATGCCGGTCGCTCCCTGGGTCGTGTCGCATGATACTGCAACACGCTCAGCTTAGGGCGTCAGGGGGGTTACAAATATCCCTGAGGGGGTCGATGGTCGATGGCCCATAGCTGATAGCTAAACGCGGGCGCGGGTCGTGCGTCGTACGTCCTACGCCGTACGCCGAACGCCAAACACCAGACGCGAAACGCCAGACGCGAAACGCAAGACGCGAAACGCCAGACGCAAAACGCGAGACGCGGGTCGTACGTCGTACGTCTTACGCCGAACGCAAGATGCGAAACGCGAGACGACTTGTTCCCCCCTTGGCAAGGGGGGAACAAGTCGTCTCGCGTTTCGCATCTTGCGTTCGGCGTAAGACGTACGACGTACG
>NZ_QXDL01000300.1:0-3674 GCF_003574345.1 Calidithermus terrae | reverse complement strand
GTTAAGGGGGGTAAAGAAAAGGCGTCTTGCGTCTTGCGTTTTGCGTATTGCGTACGACGTAGGACGTACGACCCGCGCCCGGCTACAGGCTATCGGCTATGGTCTATCGGCGTTAGACGTTCAGCTATCAGCTACAAACCGCCCGCCCCAGCACCTCCAGGATGAGCAGCAACAGCAGCGTGGTGCCTGCGGCGAGCAGGTAGCGCTCGAGGCCCACCGCCACCCCGACGCCCGCGGCGGCCAGCAGCGAGGCGGCGGTGGTGAGGCCGCGCACGCCCTGGCCGCGCGAGACGAAGATGGTGCCCGCGCCCAGGAAGCTCACGCCCGCCACCACGGCCTCGAGCACGCGGCTGACGTCGAGCCGCGGCGAGCCGTCGGCGGCGGGGTAGCGCTGCAGCATCACCTCGCCCAGGATCACGAACAGCGCCGCGCTCACCCCCACCAGCATGTGGGTGCGGAAGCCCGCGGCTTTGCCCTGGGCCTCGCGCTCCCAGCCGATCAGGCCGGTGAGCCCGGCCGCGACGAGGAGGCGCGCGAGCAGGCTGAGGTCGTGGCTGAGGGCGGGGTCCATACGGGCTCCAGGGCAGTATTTACACCCGCGAGTGCCCGGGCGCAAGCCCCTTTGGTGGGGACGCGCGGGGTACTATGGAGCGATGCGCCGCCCGGGAGCGCCGGGCCAAACTGTTTTGGAGCCGCCCCCAACGGGGCAAGGGGGGTATTCGTTGGGCCTCATTCAATTCATCGCACTCACCGAGGACCGGGGGGCCGTGGCGAAGGTCGAGCGGACGCTCGAGCGCCACCGCCCGCGGGCCCAGCTCTCGGTCGTGGTCCGCGCCCCCCGCGCGCCCCTGGGCGGCAGCCGCGCCGAGACGCTGGAGAACGGCACCACCCTCATCCGCACCGCCGACGTGGGGGCCGTCGCGGCCGACGGCTTCGCCGCCGAATGGCTCGAGCGCCTCGCCGAGGAGGACAGCGCCCCCCACCGGCCGGGGCTGGCCCCGCTGGGCCGCCTGCTCACGGAGATGGGCCTCACGCCCGCGGAGGCCCGGCGCTACCTGGGCGAACTGTACCAGGGGGCCACGCTGGTGCTGCTGCGGGGCTCGGCCGAGGCGGTGTGGCAGGCCATGAACGCGCTGGAGTGGTCGCGCACCCGGGTCATCGAGAACGCGGCCGAGGGCGGCCAGGCCCCGGGCGCCACCCCCCCTCCGCTGGGCGAGGCCGAGGGGGCTGAGCCGAAAAAATGAAAGAGGGCCGGGAGCTCCCGGCCCTCACCCCTTGATCCCGCAGGCAGGGTCAGCGTGAGCCGCGCGCGCCGCTCGAGCCGCCCTCCGCCGCCTCCGGGTTGATGAGCGACTCGGCCAGGCGGGTGAGCTTCTCGTCGGTGGCCTCCTCCTCCTCGAGGGTGCTGCCCAGCAGCTCCTTGTCCTCGCGCTTGCCCAGCATCTCGGCGAAGGTGCACACGCTGCCGTAGGCCGCGATCTCGTAGTGCTCGACCTTCTGGGCCGCCACGATGAGCGCGGCGTCAAAGACCGCGGGGTCGGCCTCCTTCCGCTTGCCCAGCAGCTCCTCCCCCTCCTTCAGCAGCCCCTCGATGCCCTCGCAGTGCTCGCCGGCGGGGTCTTCGCCCATGGCCTCGAAGACCTTCTCCAGGCGCTGGATCTGTTTCTTGGTCTGCTCGAGGTGCATCTGGAAGGCCCGCTGCAGCTCGGGCGAGGAGGCGGCCTCCATCATCTTGGGCAGGGCCTTGGTGATCTGCTTCTCGGCGTCGTAGAGGTCGCGCAGTTCTTCGAGGTATAGGTGTTCCAGGCTGTGCATTCGTCACCTCCTAAGGCGTTTGTTGCGGATAGCGTCCACGAAACGCTGCGCCGTGGACCCCTCCCAGCCTAGGCGGCGGGACGGCGGCCCACATCGCCCCCATGGGTGGCGGGGGTTAACCCTTTAGTGTGCGGCCCGCCCGGCCGCCTCCAGCACCACCGCGCCCGCGGCGGGCACGTGCAGCACCCCGCCCTGCAGGGCTGGCTCGCCGTCGCTGGCTAGCAGGACGCGCCAGGGGCCCGGAGGCAGCTCGACGCGGGCGCCTTCGCCCCAGTGGGCCACCAGCAGCAGCACCTGGGGCGGGGTTTCCCGCCGCAGCAGCAGGGTTTCGCCGTCCGCGGGCCAGGCCCGCTGACTCGAGCGCTCGCGCGAGCGCAGGGCCGGGTGGGTGCGGCGCAGGCGCAGCAGGGCGCGGTAGAACTCGAGCGTGGCCCGGTGCTCGCCCGCCTCGAGCTCACCCCAGTCGAGCTTGGAGCGGAGGAAGGTCTCGGGGTCCTGGGGGTCGGGGATGGGCCCGCCCGCCGCGAAGCTCGAGAAGCCCGCGAACTCGGCGCGCCGCCCCTCGCTCACCCGGCGCCCCAGCTCGGCGGGGTGGTCGGTGAAGTAGAGGAAGGGGCTGCCGGCGGCCCACTCCTGGCCCATGAACAGCAGCGGGGTGGCCGCCTCGAGCAGCAGCAGCGCCGAGGCCGCGCGGAAGGCCCCCGGGCTCACCTGGTGGTTGAGCCGCTCGCCGTGGGCACGGTTGCCCACCTGGTCGTGGTTCTGGACGCAGTGCACGAAGGCGGGCAGGCGGACACGGGCGGGGTCGCTGCCCCGGGGGCGCCCCTCGCGGCGGGTGGGCTGGCCGCAGTAGACCCAGCCCTGCTCCAGCGCCCGTGCGACCTCGGCGGCGGTGCCGTCGTACTCGGCGTAGTAGCCCTCCGAGTCGCCGGCTAAGGCCCGGCGCAGGCCGTGGTGGAAGTCGTCGGCCCACACCGCGTCGAGGCCCAGCCCGCCTTCCTCCGCCGGCAGCACCAACCGCGCCTCGTTGCGCTCGTCCTCGGCGACGAAGGCGAGCGCGCGGGGGATGCGCTCCCTGGCCCGCTCGGCGATCTCCCGCAGCACGTGGCGGGGGGAGTCGTCGAGGAGGGCGTGGGTGGCGTCGAAGCGCAGGCCGTCGAGGTGGAACTCCTCGAGCCAGTACAGCGCGTTTTCCACGAAAAAAGCCCGCACCGGCCCCAGCTCGAAGTTGGGGCCGTCGCCCCAGGGGGTCTTGTGGCGGTCGGTGAAGTGGTCGCGGCTGTAGGCCCACAGGTAGTTGCCGTCGGGGCCCAGGTGGTTGTAGACCACGTCCAGCAGCACCGCCAGCCCCTGCGCGTGGGCCGTGTCCACCAGCCGCTTGAGGTCTTCGGGCCGCCCATAGGCGCGGGCGGGGGCGTAGAGCGAGACCCCGTCGTAGCCCCAGTTCCAGCGGCCGGGGAAGTCGGCCAGGGGCATGAGCTCGAGCGCGCTCACCCCCAGCCCGCGGTAGTGGGGGAGCTTCTCGGCCAGGGCGGCGAAGGTGCCCTCGGGGGTGGCGGTGCCCACGTGGACTTCCATCACCACCAGCTCCTCCAGGCCCCGCCCCTTCCAGCCGCTATCGGTCCAGGCGAAGGCGGGGTCCACCACTTCCGAGGGTCCGTGCACGCCCTCGGGCTGGTAGCGCGAGGCGGGGTCGGGGAAGGGCCCCTCCCCGTCCACGCGGTACTTGTAGCGCGCCCCCGGCCCCAGCCCCTCGAGCCAGGCCGTGAAGTAGCCTTCGCCCTCGGGCTCCATCGGGTGGCGCGACGCCTCGCCCTCCTGGTAGAGCGCCACCTCCAGCCGCTCGCGCCCCCCTGCCC
>NZ_QXDL01000030.1:0-26153 GCF_003574345.1 Calidithermus terrae | reverse complement strand
GGGCAGCGGCAGCCAGGCCCGGCTTCCCGCCGCCAACCCCCGGGCCGGGGCGAGCACCCCGGCTCCGGCCCCCAGCCTCAGCGGTGGGGCTCTCCCCCTGCGGCTCGCCCCGCTCGACCGCGAAGTCCCCACCGCCCAGGCCACCCGGCCCGCGCAGCCCACGCAGCCGCAGGTGGCCCAGCCCGCCGAGGCCAACCTCGGCGGCAGCACCAGCCTCCCTCCCGTGGGCCAGCAGGGGCAGCCCAACCCGACGCTCGAGCCCAAGACCACCCCCACCACCCCGGCCACCACCCCCGTCGTCAAGACCCCGGTGGTCTCGGTCCTGACCCGCTTCGTGCAGGAGCAGAACCTCCGGCTCGTCGGCGTGGTGCTCGGCCCCACGAGCGTGGGCATCTTCCAGGGCAAGAACGGCTTCTTCGTGCTCCCGGTGGGGCGCAATTTCCCCGAGAGCGAGGTCCTTCTTAAAACCTTAACAGCCCGCGAAGCCCTCTTGGTGCAGGGGTCGGAAAGCCTTACGCTCGAACTGGTGAACCCCTAGAGGCGGTGATAGCTTATGCAACGAATCCTGTCCCTTATCGTCTTACTCTTGAGCCTGGCCTTCGCGGGTAGCCTCCCCAGGGACGCCCGCTTCGACCAGGCGGTGGACCTGATCGCCCCCAACGGCATCCCGCTGGAAGACGCCCTGCGCAGCGCGGCGACCAGCGTGGGCCTCACCCCCCTGCTGCGGGACATCCCGGCCACCTTGGTGCGGGTCTCGCTGGAGAAGAAGCCTTTCCGCCAGGTCTGGGACCTGCTCATCAACACCTACGGCGACGGCAAGCTCGACTACATCCTCCTGGAGAACAACGTGATGCTGGTGGCTTCCCCGGAAGTGGTCTCGCGCTACGTGCCCAAGACGGCGCAGCAGCCGGCCACGCCCACCGAAGAGCCCACCGTGCGCCGCAGCTACGCCATCAACGGCAACCCCACCGCGCTCAAGAGCTTCCTCGAGGCCGAAATCCCCGGCATCCGCGTGACCGTCGCGCCCGGGCAACCCACCCTCCTCATCACCGCGACCGAGAAGCAGCACTCCGAGATCGCCGCCCTGCTGGCCCAGATCGACCGGCCCCAGGCGCAGGTGGACCGGGTTACCCGCAACTTCAAGCTCGCCCACGCCCGCGCCGAGGCGATGGCCGAGGTGCTCAGCTCGGCGCTCGAGGGCAAGAGCAACGGCCAGCAGGCCCAGGGCCAAGCCCAGCCTCAGGCCCAGCCCCAAGCCCAGGGCACGGCCTTCTTCACCGCCGACGTCCGCACCAACACCCTGATCGTGACCGCCAGCCCCGAGCAGATGGCCCGCGTCGAAGCCCTCATCCGCGAGCTCGACGTGCCGGTGAAGCAGGTGCAGCTCAAGGTGCGCATCCAGTCGGTGGACAGCAGCGTGGTCAGCAGCTTCGGCATCAAGTGGGAGAGCTTGAGCGGGGGCAACCTCGTCGGCAGCATCATCGACGGCGCCCTGAGCCTGATCTTCGACGCCTCCAAGAGCCTGGCCGCGCTCAACATCCGGGCGGTGCTCGACATCCTCGAGCAGCAGAGCCTGGCCCGCCGCCTGAGCGACGTGACCCAGATCGTCGAGGACAACTACCCCAACTTCGAGGTCAAGTCGGGCTCGAGGCTCATCGTCACCCCGCAGGTGCAGGGCGAACCCACCCGCGAGTTCGACGTGGGCCTGCTCGTGCGCGTCGTCCCGCAGATCACCGCCGACGGGCAGATCACCCTGGAGGTCTTCACCCAGACCGGGGAGCAGCCGAAGCAGGGGCCGATCGCCAACAGCATCGAGGTCGTGCAGCGCTCGGACCGCACTAAGCTGCGCATCCGGGACGGACAGACCGTGGTGATCGGCGGCGTGGTCTCGCAAGAGACCAAGACCGAGGAAAACAAGGTTCCCATTCTGGGTGACATCCCCATCCTCGACCTGCTCTTCAAGCAGCGCGAGACCAGCGTGAAGAACGAGGAACTCCTCATCATCATCACCGCCAACATCGTCAGCGATACCCGCTAAAAGCTGGGCTGAGGGGGGCAGGCTAAGCCTGCCCCCCCTCGCTTTTTGGTGTGTTAGGCTCTTGGCATGCGTTTTCTGACTGCGGGTGAATCCCACGGGCCCCAGCTCACCGCGATCGTGGAGGGACTTCCCTCGCAACTGCCGCTCGGCGCGGAGGACATCAACCCCTGGCTGAAGAAGCGGCAGGGCGGGTACGGGCGCGGGCGCCGGATGGTGATCGAGACCGACACCGCCGAGCTGATGAGCGGGGTGCGGATGGGGCGGACCACCGGGGCGCCGGTGACCCTGGTGATCCGCAACGCCGACCACCGCAACTGGACCGAGGTCATGGACCCGGCCCCGGGCAACGAGCCGCGCAAGAAGGCCCTCACGGCGGCCCGCCCCGGGCACGCCGACCTGCCGGGGGGCATCAAGTACGGTCACAAGGACTTGCGGGACGTGCTCGAGCGCGCCTCCGCCCGCGAGACGGCCACCCGGGTGGCGGTGGGCGCCATCGCCCACAAGCTGCTGTCGTTTTTCGGGGTGCAGAGCGTGGGCTACGTGGCCGGGATGGCCGGGGTGTGGAGCGCGACCCCCTTCGATTGGAACCTTAAGGAGCGCGTCGAGGAGAGCCCGGTGCGCATGACCGACCCCCAGAGCGAGGCCGAGGTGATCCGCCGGGTGGACGAGGCCAAGGCCACCGGCAACACCTTAGGCGGCGTCATCGAGGCCCGCTTCAAGGGGCTGGTGCCGGGGCTGGGCTCGCAGATGCACTGGGAGCGCAAGCTCGACGGCCGCATCGCGCACATGGCGATGAGCGTGCCCGCCATCAAGGGGGTGGAGATCGGGACCGGCTTCGACAACGCCATGAAGCCGGGCTCGGAGGTCCACGACCCGATCTACTGGGAGGAGGGCCGGGGCTACTACCGCCCGAGCAACCGGGCGGGGGGCCTCGAGGCCGGCATGACCAACGGCGAGGAGCTGGTGGTGCGGGCCGCGCTCAAGCCCATCGCCACGCTGATGCGGCCGCTGCCCACCGTGGACGTGGTGACCCACCAGCCCGCCGACGCCGCCCGCGAGCGCAGCGACACCACCGCCGTCCCGGCCGCGAGCGTGATCCTCGAGGCCGTGGTGGGCATCGTGCTGGCGCAGGCCTACCTGGAGAAGTTCGGCGGGGACACCCTGGACGAGCTCGTCGAGCGGGTGGAGCGCTACAAAGAGCGGGTACTGGCGTACTGATGGCGCCGACCGGCTCGAGAGGGGGTGCGTGATGGACCAGCCCCGCGTCCTGGAGGTGGACCGTCCGGCCACCTGGATCGCCCTGACCGGCTTCATGGGGGTGGGCAAGAGCCGCATCGGGCGCGAGCTGGCCCGCGAGCTGATGCTGCACTTCATCGACCTCGACGGCTACATCGAGCGCGAGACCGGCCTCTCCATCCCCGACATCTTCACTCACCTGGGCGAGGAGACCTTCCGGCGGCTCGAGAGCGAGGCGGTGGCCGAGCTGGTGCAGAAGGACTACCTGGTGCTCTCGCTGGGCGGGGGCACCTTCACCCGGCCCGAGAACCGCGAGCGGCTGCTGGCGCGGGGGCCGGTGATCGCGCTGTGGGCGAGCCCCGAGACCATCCTCGAGCGCGTCAGCCGCCGCCCCGGGCAGCGCCCGCTGCTCATGGACGCCGACCCCCTCGCGCGCATCCGGCAGCTCATGGAGCAGCGGCAGGAGATCTACCGGCAGGCCACCATCCACGCCTCGACCGACGGGCGCGAGGTGCACGACGTGGTGCAGGAGCTCATCGAGAAGCTGTGGGACTATGCGGAAGCTGACCGTTGACCAGAACCCGGCCTACCCGCTCTACCTGGGGAGCGGGCTGACCGAACAGGCCAAGGCCGAAGCCGGCGCGGGCCCCAAGGCCCTGCTGTACGACCGGGCGGTGAAGGGGTACGCCCTCGAGCTCGCCGGGGACCTGGCGATCCCGCACCGCCTGGGGCTGCCCGGCGGCGAAGCGGCCAAAACCCTCCAGACCTACGGCCGGGTGCTCTCCTGGCTGGCCGGGCTCGGGCTGCCCCGCGACGCCACGCTCTACGTCGTGGGCGGGGGCACCCTCACCGACCTGGGCGGCTTCGTGGCCGCGAGCTACCTGCGCGGCGTCGCCTACGTGAGCTTCCCCACTACCACCTTGGCGATGGTGGACGCCAGCGTGGGCGGCAAGACCGGGATCAACCTCGAGGAGGGCAAGAACCTGGTGGGGGCCTTCCACACCCCCAAGGCCGTCTACCTCGACCTCCGCAGCCTCGCCACCCTCCCCCCCTCCCTCTTCCGCGAGGGGCTGGTGGAGGCCTTCAAGCACGGGATCATCGCCGGAGACGAGGTGCTGATGCGCCTCGAGCCCGTGCGCCCCGGCTGGCCGGGGCTGGAGGAGTACCTCGAGCGCGCGGTCGCGGTGAAGGTGCGGGTCGTGGAGGCCGACCCCTACGAGAAGGGCGAGCGCAAGAAGCTCAACCTGGGCCACACCCTGGGCCACGCCCTCGAGGCCGCCACCCACCACGCCCTCTCCCACGGCGCCGCCGTCGCCTACGGCCTGCTCTACGCCGCCCTGCTGGGCAAGGCCCACGGCGGCACCGACCTGACGCCCCGGGTCGAGGCGCTGCTGCGCTGGCTCCAACCCCCTCCCCTCCCCCCCCTGAGCTGGGACGAGGTCTGGCCCTACATGGCCCGCGACAAGAAAAAACTGGGCAGCAACCTGCACTGGGTCATCCCCCTCGAGCCCGGCCACCTAGCGGTGCAGCCCGTGGAGGAAGAAGCGCTGCGGCAGGCTTACAGGGAGTTTCTCGAGCGGGTTAGCGGTCAGCCGTAAGCGGTCAGCCATCAGCCATCGGCTTTCAGCGGTCAGCTCGTGGCTCGTGTGGGAATATCCCCCCAACCCCCCTTGCTAAGGGGGGTGCCAAGGCATCTCGCGTCTGGCGTCTTGCGTTTTGCGTTCGGCGTTCGGCGTTTAGCGTACGGCGTAGGACGTACGACGCCGGGCGCAGCACGTACGACCCGCGCCCGGCTATCGGCCATCAACCACCGACTCACAACGTCGCCCGCCCCATCCGCGCGACCCCGCCCTTGATCTTGGCCCACCCCAGGCTGAAGCTCCCCACCGCCGTCGCCACGGCCACGACCGCCCAGCCGTCCTCGGCCTCGAGCTCGACCGGGTTGTTCTGCACGAAGCGCAGGGCGCGGGGGTCGTCGGGGGCAAGTTCCACGGCCCGAGCGACCTGGGAAGGCTCGAGGTGGTGCGCCAGGGCCTTGCCGGGGAGCACCCGGCCCGCCTGGACCTTGCCCAGGTAGAGCCCGGGGGCCGGGGCCTTGACGCCGGCGAGGCTGGGGAGGCCTTCGGGCAGGAGGTAGAGGTGCCCGGCGCGCTCCCAGACCTCGCCCTCGAGGCTCACCTTCAGGTGCTCCTGGGCGAAACCCTGCCAGGCCTGGCGGGACTCCCTGGACAGCGGGGGCACCTTCTCGCGGGGCGGGGTCTCCTCGTAGCCGTCCACCTTGCGCAGCTTCGCCAGGAAGTGGCCCTCGCCCTGCAGGCGGTGGGGCCACAGGCGCGCGGCCTTGGCGAGGGCGGGGTTGCCGTCGCCCCAGGCCGGGACGCCCGGGGCGAAGCTGGGGTGGAGCTGGGCGGCCTCGAGCTCGAATTCGGGGTTGCGGGCGAGGAAGTGGGCGATGACCTGCTCGTTCTCCTCGGGGGCGAAGGTGCAGGTGGAGTACACCAGCACCCCGCCGGGCCGCACCAGGGCCCCGGCGTGGTCGATGAGCTGGCGCTGCACCCGCGCCGAGCGCGCCGGGGCCCCCGGCCCCCAGTGGCGCACCACGTCGGGGTCTTTGCGGAACATCCCCTCGCCCGAGCAGGGCGCGTCGAGGACCACCCGGTCGAAGCAGGCCCCCCACTGCCCGGCCAGGCGCTCGACCGGGGCGCTCACCACGGCCAGCCTCGCGCCCCAGCGCTCCACGTTCTCGAGCAGCCCCCCCATGCGCCCGCCGTCCACCTCGTTAGCCACCAGCAGGCCCTCGCCGCGCATCCTCGAGGCCAGGTGCGTGGTCTTGCCCCCCGGCGCGGCCGCCAGGTCGAGCACCCGCTCGCCCGGCTGGGGGTCGGCCAGCGCCCCCACCGCCTGGGCGGAGGGCTCTTGGATGTAGTAAAGCCCCGCGTAGAAGAAGGGGTGCGGCCCCGGCCGGGCCTCCGGCGGGTAGTAGAAGCCCTCCGGGAGCCAGGGGATGGGCTCGAGCGGCCACGGGCTGACGGAGCGAAATTGCCCGGGGCTGAGCTTGAGCGTGTTGACCCGCAGCCCGTAACTGCGATCAGCCGAGGTCAGCGCCCGGTGAAACTCGGCGAATTCCCCGCCGAGCAGCTCGCCCATGCGGGCCAGGAAAGCCTTGGGCAAATCCACAGGGAACACGTTACCTCACCGGCGCCGGTGGTCGATAGCCGATAGCTGATGGCCCATAGGTGATAGTTAGTGGCTCGCGGTAGCCCCCTTGTCGAGGCTCGAGGGCCGGGAGCCAAGGCGTTTTGCGTACGACGTACGACCCAGGAGTACGACCCGCGCCCCGCGCCCGGCGCTTGGCGTTCAGCATCTCGCCTCCTTACTATGACTCCATGCCCATCGTCGCCGTCGGAACCGACATCGCCTCCGTCTCGAGGCTGCGCGGGGTGTATGAACGCCACCCCAGGCGTTTTCTCGAGCGCCACTTCACCCCCGAGGAGATCGCGTACTGCCTCGCCAAGGCCGACCCCATGCTCTCGCTGGCGGCCCGCTTCGCGGCCAAGGAGGCTTTTCAGAAGTGCTGGCCGGAGAACCACGGCTGGCGCGAGGTGTGGGTGGAGATGGAGGGGCCGCGCCCGGCGCTCGGCTTCGCGCCGCGCATCGCCGAGCGCATGCGGCGGGAGGGCTGGCGGGCCCACGTCTCGCTGGCGCACGAGCACGAGCACGCCACGGCGGTGGTGGTCCTGGAGGCGCTGTGAAGCACTTCCTGATCACCGGGGCTTCCACGGGCATCGGGGAGGGCTGCGCGCTATACCTCGCGGGGAAGGGGCACACGGTCTGGGCGGGGGTGCGCAGGCTCGAGGACGGCGAGCGCCTGGCCCGGCAGGCCGCGGGCCTCCTGCACCCCGTGCTGCTCGACGTGACCGACACCCAGAGCATCGCCCGCGCGGCGGAGACCGTCCGGGCCCACACCCCCAAGCTCGACGGGCTGGTGAACAACGCGGGGATCGCGGTGGCGGGGCCGCTGGAGTTCCTCCCCCTCGAGGAGCTGCGCCGGCAGCTCGAGGTCAACGTGATCGGGCAGGTGGCGGTGCTGCAGGGCTTCCTGGGCCTGCTGCGGGAAGGCCGGGGGCGCGTGGTCAACATGAGCTCGATCTCGGGCCGGGTCGCGGCCCCGCTGTTCGGGCCCTACTCGTCCTCCAAGTTCGCGCTCGAGGCCCTCTCCGACGCGCTGCGGCGCGAGCTCAAGCCCTGGGGGATGGAGGTCAGCGTCATCGAGCCCGGCAACATCCAGACCCCCATCTGGGGCAAGGGGGTGAACTGGGGCCGCGAGCTGCTCGAGAAGCTGCCGCCCGAGGCCCGCGCCCTCTACGGCAAGGCGATCGACGGCCTGATCCGCTACGTGGAGGGCATCGACGGCAAGGGGCTGCCCCCGCTCGAGGTCGCCAAGGCGGTCGAGCACGCCCTCACCGCCCCGCGCCCGCGCACCCGCTACGCGGTGGGCCGCGACGCGAAGGCCGGGATCTTCTTCGCCCGCTTCCTGCCCGACCGCCTGCTGGACGAGATGATCCTGGGCGGGCTGGTCCGGCGGCTGTACGGCCGCAAGGGCTGATGCCCGATCCGGCCCGTTCGGCGCCGAACCGACCGGAGCTTTTCCCGTTTCCGTCCTCCCGTTTGGCTAGAGCGCTCTTCACCATTACTGAGCCATTCACAACTTGATTGCATTGTCCTGCACAGCACCGTTGCCTCCCGGATGGGAGGCAACGTCTGTGAAGAGTGCGATAAGCTGGAGAGGACAGGCCAAAAGCCAATGTCGATCCGCCGCCGACCCTTTGGCTTGCCGTGGAGGTGGGCATGGGCGTTCAGTTGAACACTCCCGGGCTGCATCACGTGGTGTTGCGCGTCGGCGACCTCGAGCGGGCCAAGCACTTCTACACGCAGGTCCTGGGGTTCTCCAACGTGATCCTGGACGTCCCCGGCGCGCTTTTCCTGTTCACGATCGGGAATTCGACGCTGGGGGTGCGCGGCCCCGACGCCAACACCCCCGCCGGCGACCGCTTCGACCCCTTCCGGGTGGGCCTCGACCACGTGGCTATCGCCTGCCCCAGCGTCGAGGAGCTGCACCGGGCGGCGGCCGCCCTGCGCGAGGCGGGGGTGGAGGTGATCGGGCCCAAGACCGACGAGTTCTTGGGGATGCGCTTCCCCTACATCGCCTTCCGCGACCCCGACGGGATCAAGTGGGAGTACTACGCGCAGGAGGCCTAGCCCTCTTCCCCTTTGGCGACGGGCCTCGAGGGGTCGCTCACCCAGTCGCTCCAGGAGCCCGCGTAGAGCCTGGCGCCCCTGATCCCGGCGACCTCGAGCGCCAGCAGGTTGGCGGAGGCGCTCACGCCCGAGCCGCAGTAGAGGATGAGCTCCTTTCCCTCGCCCGCCGCGAAGCGCTCGCGCAGGGCCTGGGGGGGCTTGTGGCGGCCGTCGGGCTCGAAGTTGTCGGCCCAGTTGCGGTTGATGGCGCCGGGGATGTGCCCCGCCACGGGGTCGATGGGCTCGACCTCGCCCCGGTAGCGCTCGGGGGCCCGCGCGTCGATGAGCACGGTGCCCGGAGCCCTCGAGGCCACCTCCTCCGCCGACACGACCCAGCCTTCCTGCGGCCGGGGGGTGAAGGTGGCCCTGGGGTACTCGGGCCGCTCGGCGGTGAGGGAGCCGCCCGCCGCCACGAAGGCCCTGATGCCCCCGTCGAGCACGGCCACCCGCTCGTGGCCCAGCCAGCGCAGCAGCCACCACAGGCGCGGGGCGAACATGCCGTTTTCGTCGTAGGCCACCACGAAGTGCTCGTCGCCGATCCCGTCCTCCCCGAGCGTCGCCGCCAGGGCCTGCGGGTCGGGCAGGGGGTGGCGGCCGCCCTTGCGGTCGGGGCGCACGGGGCCGGAGAGGTCGGTCTCGAGGTCGAGGTAGACCGCGCCGGGGATGTGGGCCTCGAGGTAGGCCATGCGCCCGGCCAGGGGGTCGGCCAGCGAGAAGCGCACGTCGGCGATGCGCACTTCGGGGTCTTGGAGGTGCTCGAGGAGCCATTCGGCGGTTACCAGAGGGTGCATGGGAACAAGTTACCTTAAGGCCGGTGGTCGATAGCGGATAGCCGGGCGCGGGTCCTACGCCGTACGTCCTACGCCGAACGCCGAACGCAAGACGCAAAACGCCTTGGCCCTTGACGCCGGTGGGGAGGGGTGTTCATTTCGCCACAGGCCACACGCCACGAGCCACACACCACCCGCCTTTGGTCACCCACTATCAGTCAGGCCTATCGGCGCCCGTTAAACTGGGGGCGATGCTGGAAAGGCTCGAGGTGCAAAATCTGGCCGTCCTGGAATCGGTGGCCCTGGACTTCGACCGGGGGCTCACGGTGCTCACCGGGGAGACCGGGGCGGGCAAGAGCGTGCTGGTGGACGCGCTGTCGCTGCTGCTGGGCGAGAAGGCCGAGGGGATGATCCGTTCCGGGGCCGACAGCCTCCTGGTGACCGCGTGGTTCGGGGGGCGGGTCTTCTCGAGGCGGGTCGCGGGGGGGCGCAGCACGCCGCGGCTGGACGGCGAGGTGGTCTCCTTGCGCGAGTTGGCCGAGGCGACGGGGGAGCACCTCGCCATCCACGCCCAGCACGCGGCGCTGGCCCTGGCCTCGCGCAAGGCGCAGCGCGGCCTGCTGGACAGCCTCATCGAAGGGGCGACCCTCGAGGCCTACCGCGAGCGCTACGCCCGCTGGCGGGGCCTGCTGGCCGAGCAGGAGCGGCTCTCCCAGGCCGCGCGGGAGCGCGAGCGGCGGCTGGACGTGCTGCGCTTCCAGCTCAAGGAGATCGACGACGCGCGGCTCGAGCCCGGCGAGAAGCAGCGCCTGGAGAACGAGGTCGAGCGGCTGCGCCACCTCGAGACCCTGCGCGAGCGGGTGGGGGCGGCGGCCGGCGGGCTCAGCGGCGAGGGCGACGGGCTGGGGATCGTGGGGGCCGCGCTCAAGGAGCTGCGCAGCGCCGCCCGCCACGACAGCGGCCTGGATAGCCTGGGCAACGACCTCGAGGCCGCCCTGGACAGCCTGCGGGCCATCGCCCGCGAGCTGGAGGACTACCTCGAGGGCCTCGAGGCCGACCCCGCCCGCCTCGAGGAGGTCGAGGGGCGCTTGGCCCTCATCGAGCGGCTGGAGCGCAAGTACGGCGAGGGGGTGGAGGGCATCCTGGCCTTCGCCGGGGAGTCGCGCCGCGAGCTGGCCGAGCTCGAGGGGGCCGAGGACCGGCTGGCGGCCCTGGCGGGCGAGGTGGCGAAGGCCCACGCCGAGCTGACGCAGGCCGGGGAGGCCCTCTCCGAGGCCCGCCGCGCCGCCGCCCGCGACCTCAGCGCCAAGGCCACGCAGGAGATCCGCTTCCTGGGGATGCCCGAAGCCCGCTTCGAGGTGGGCTTAGTCCCCCTCAACGAGCCGGGGCCGGAGGGGCTCGAGGAGGTGCAGCTCCTCTTCAGCGCCAACCCCGGGCAGGGGCTGGCCCCGCTGGAGAAGGCCGCCTCGGGCGGCGAGCTCTCGCGGGTGATGCTCGCGCTGGCGCTGCTGACGGGCAGCGAGGCCGACACCGTGGTCTTCGACGAGGTGGACGCCGGGGTGGGCGGGGAGGCCGCCTGGCGCGTGGCCGAGCGTCTGGCCCGGCTGGCCCAGCGGCGGCAGGTGCTGGTGGTGACCCACCTCCCCCAGATCGCCGCCCAGGCCCAGCAGCACTACCGGGTGGTCAAGAACAAGGGCCGGGTGGAGATCCAGGCGCTGGGGGGCGAGGAGCGGGTGCGCGAGCTGGCCCGCATGCTCTCGGGCTCCTACTCCGACGCCGCCATGCAGCACGCGCGCGAGCTGCTGCAAGCGCGGTAGCCCGACGGCGCGCGAGCCCGTAAAACCCCCCGGACGGCGGACGCTCCCGCAAGCTGTCCTGGGTATCGTTTGCCCTTAACCCCTTGTGCTACACTCGTTCGGTGCTGCCGAAGAGCGAGCGCAAAACCCCCCTCCCTGCCGAACCTGGCCGCGAACGCGACCCCCAGGCGGTCCGGGAGATGTTCAGCGAGATCGCCCCGCGCTACGACCTGCTCAACCGCGTGCTCTCGGCCGGGGTGGACCAGAGCTGGCGCCGCGCCGCGGTGCGCGAGGCCCTGGCGCACGGCCCCCGGCGGGTGCTCGACCTGGCGTGCGGCACCGGCGACCTGACCCTGCTGCTCAAGCAGAGCGCCCCCCACGCCGAGGTGGTCGGCGGCGACTTCGCCCCGCCCATGCTCGAGCGCGCCCGCGCCAAGGCCCGGCGGGCGGGGCTCGAGGTGCGCTTCCAGGAGGCCGACGCGCTCAACCTGGGCTTCCCCGACGGGCACTTCGACGCCGTGACCATCGCCTTCGGCTTCCGCAACTTCGCCGACTACGAGCGCGCGCTGGCCGAGCTCTACCGGGTGCTGCGGCCCGGCGGGCGGCTGTGCATCCTCGAGTTCCCCCCGCCCCCCAAGAGCGGTCTGGGCGTGCTCTACCGCTTCTACTTCACCCGCATCCTGCCCTTCGTCGGCGGCCTCATCTCGGGCAACGCCGCCGCCTACCGCTACCTCCCCGCCTCGGTCGAGCGCTTCCCCGACCCCCAAACCCTCGCCCGGATGATGCAACAGGCGGGCTTCCGGGTGCGCCACAAGCTGTTCACCGGCGGCATCGCCGCCCTGCACGTCGGCGAGAAGTGAGCGCCGCACGGACCGTCCAAGGCTGAACGCGGCATCGCGCCGCCCGGCCTCGAGCCCCAAGAGCAAGGAGAAGAATGGCCCTGCGTTCGAGCAAGAGCAAAACCCGCACCCCCAAGCCCGCCCTGCCGCGCCCGCGCGACCTGGTGATCGACCCGCAGCGCCTGCTGTTCGAGGGCTTGGAGATGGGGTCGTTCCCCGACCTCGAGCACCTCAGCCTCGCCCGCGAGTTCGCCCGCGAGAGCGCCCAGGGGCGCTGCTACGAGAACGGCCTGATCAGGCTCTGGCACGGCCCCCAGGGGCTTTACTACGAGTTCAAGGACTTCCCCGCCGCCTTCTACGGCCGCTTGGGCGGGGTGAGCGGGGAGTACCTGAGCGAGGCGGAAGCCCAGGGGGTCTTCTGGGAGGACATGAGCAAGGCCACCAAGGGCTACGGCGAAACCGTGGTCTTCTACACCGACCGCCTCATGCACAGCGAGCAGGATTTCTACATGGCCTACACCTACGAGAACTTCCGCATCGAGCGCGGCGAGGCGCGCTTCAGCCTGCCCCTGTTCATGCGCTTCGAGACCGAGGAGGGTTTGCGGCTGCTGATGCGCCTCGAGCACGAGTACCTCGCCTTCTGGCTGCCGAAGGGGCAACCGCTGTCGAAGGGGTTGCGGGCTTGAACGGCGCGATGGCCGGGCGCGGGTCGTGCGTCGTACGTCCTACGCCGTACGCTGTACGCGAGACGCCTTGTTCCCCCCTTAACAAGGGGGGCTAGGGGGGATATTCCTTCCCCGCGCGGGGAGGGACGAGGAGGGGGCTACCACGAGCCACGCGCCCCCCTACCTCTCCAGCGCCTCCAGCCGGTGCTGCAATTGGCGGAAGGCGTAGTCTACGAACGGCTCCTGCTCGAGGGCGAAGGGCATGGGGGCGTGGGCGGCGAAGATCTCCTCCACCACGCCCAGGGCGGCGGGGACCAGTTCGGCCAGGACGTCCTCGAGCGCCCCGCGGGTGTGGGGGTGGGCCCGGAGGTGCTTCGCCAGGGTGTGCAGGCCGTAGGCGATGTGGCGGCCCTCGTCGGCCTGGACGTGGGCCAGGCCCGCGCGCAGCCCGGGCAGGATGGCGCCGTGCTCGAGCACCTCCCGGTAGGCCCGGTAGCCCGTCTCGGCGAGGATCCCCTCCACGACGAGGTTGTAGGTGCCCAGGGCCCGCACCTCGGCCTCGGGGCTGGCGTCGGCGACGAGGGCGTTCATGGCCTCGGGCAGGGCCGTGTAGAAGATCTTCTGCCAGGAGGGCAGGTGGTAGACGGCCAGCTCGGGCGCCGGGCCCACCACCTCGCGGTGGAAGCGGTCGAAGAACTCGGCGTGCTTGGCCTCCTCGAGGGTCCAGGCGGCCACGAACAGCGCGTCGTCGTAGCGGCCGTCCCGGCTCACCCGCCACAGGAAGGGCGCGAGGTCGAGGGTCACGGCCTCTTCCCCGCCCACGAACAGCGCCGACAGGTGCAGCAGCACCTCCCGCTGGGCCGGGCTCAGGCCCTGCCAGTCCTGCCGGTCCTGGGCGAACTCGAGCGCCTGCGGGTCCCAGAAGTTGCGCTTGGCCTTGTGGTAAAGCTGCGTCACGAAGCCGTCCTCGGCCCGCCTTGGCCGGCTGGTCGCCAGTTGCCGCATGAGGTGATTCTAGCCGAAGGGGCGAGCCGTTCGCTCGCCCCTTCCGCGCTCGGTTGCCGGCGCTTTCTAGTGCGCGTGGCCTTCGGGCCCGTGCACGTGGCCGTGCTCGAGCTCCTCTGAGGTGGCCGCGCGGATGCCCGAGATGGTGACGTCGAAGTCGAGCGTCTCCCCGGCGAGGGGGTGGTTGAAGTCGATGGTGACCTCGTCCCCTTCGACCTCCATGACCCAGAAGGGCAGCACCTGGCCGTCCATGTCCTGGGCGTAGAGCTGGGCGCCGGGCTCGAGCGGGGCGTCCGGGGGGAATTGGTCGCGGGGGACTACCCGCACGCCCTCGGGGTCCTCGAGGCCGTAGCCCTTCTCCGGGGGCACGCTGACCTGGAGCGAGTCGCCGACCTGCTTGCCCTCCAAAGCCTCCTCGAGGCCCGGGATGATGTTGCCGTAGCCGTGCAGGTAAGGCAGCTCGCCCTGGTCGATGACTTCGCCCCCGACGGTGAGGACGTAGCGGATGGTCACCACGTGGTCTTGCGTTGCAATCATCGGTACACCTGTCGTGCCTGGCGTGGGAAGAATCTTGCCGCAGGCACTCAAACGCCTGAGTTTACCACCTGGCCCCGCGGGGAATGGTTACCGCCGTGCCCTTTCGGTTTTTGTAGGCCCCCGCACTCCCCCGGCCCGTGCCCGACGTATGCTAGGGGGCATGTTCATCGAGGACGCCATCGGCAAGACCCCCCTGGTCAAGCTGCGCCGGGTGGTCGAGCCCGGCATGGCCGAGGTTTTCGTGAAGCTCGAGGGCTCCAACCCCGGCGGCTCCGTCAAGGACCGCGCCGCGTGGTACATGGTGCGCGACGCCGAGGAGCGCGGCGTCTTGAAGCCCGGCTCGGGCCAGGTCATCGTCGAGCCGACGAGCGGCAACACCGGGATCGGCCTGGCGATGATCGCCGCCAGCCGTGGCTACCGGCTCATCCTGTGCATGCCCGCGCAGATGTCGGAGGAGCGCAAGCGCACCCTGCGGGCTTACGGGGCCGAGCTGGTGCTCACCGACCCCGAGCGGCGCATGCTGGCCGCCCGCGAGAAGGCCCAGGAGATCGCGCTCGAGACCGGCGGCTACATGCCCGACCAGTTCGACAACCCCGCCAACGTCCGGGCCCACTACGAGACCACCGGCCCCGAGATCTTCGAGCACATGGAAGGCCGCGTGGACGCCTTCGTCTACGGCTCGGGCACCGGGGGCACCATCATGGGCGTGGGGCGCTACCTGCGCGAGCGCGTCCCCGGCGTGCAGGTCATCGCCTGCGAGCCGGGCCGCTCCAACGTGCTCTCCGGCGGCCAGATGGGCCAGCACCAGTTCCAGGGCATGGGCCCCGGCTTCATCCCGCCCAACCTCGACGTGCGCATGCTCGACCGGGTGATCCAGGTGTGGGAAGAAGAGGCCTTCCCGCTCGCCCGCCGCCTCGCCCGCGAGGAAGGGCTCTTCCTGGGCATGAGCAGCGGGGGCATCGTCTGGGGCGCCCTCCAGGTGGCGAGGGAACTCGGCCCGGGCAAGCGCGTGGTCTGCATCAGCCCCGACTCGGGCTCGAAGTACCTCACCACGGCGCTGTACGCGGAGGAGGGCTCGAGCGCGGTCGAGCGGGCGATGGCGGAGGGGCAAGGGCGTTGAAGGGGCGTACGCCGTACGCCAGACGCAAGACGCAAGACGCCCTGGACCCTCGACGAAGCACGGGCCACCAGCCCACTAGCCCCTTCCCCGAAATCCAAAGCCCTCCCTCCTCACGTACGGCGGGGTGGAACCAAACGGCGCGCCGGTTCCCAACAAGTCGGAGGAGGAAAGACATGAAACGTTGGATCGGCGTTCTGGCGGTGTTGGCCGCCCTCGGCATCGGCGTGGTGTTGGCGCAGAACGTGATGAAAGCCCCGCCCATGGGCCCCTACGTCAACGTGAGCGAGGCGCTCAAGGGCGCGCTGCCCAACTTCATCCCCGGACTGGGCACGCTCTACGTAGACCCCAAGAACCTGCCCGAAGGGCCCTTCCTGGCCTACGACAGGGCGGGGCGGCTGGTGAAGGTGGTGTTCATGGTGCCCCTGGAGGAACTGGGTAAGAAGAAGTACGTGGACATCGGCACCGCCGCGCTCAAGGGGCTGGGCGTGACCGCCAAGGTGGACCACGTCAACATCATCCCCTCGCCCCCCCACCCCGGCGTGGAGAAGCCCCACGTGCACTTCGAGCTGGTGCTGGTGAGCCTCGAGCAGGAGAAGAAGGTCCTCGAGGGCGAGCCCTACTGATCGCCCCCGGTACGAAGCCCTCCCCACGCTCGGGGAGGGCTTTTCCATGCCTCGCGCCGGGTTCGAAAACGATGATCGGGCGGCTGCCAGCGGCCTTCAGACTGCCCGCCGGAGGTCTCGTCGAGCCGGTCCCGGGTGAAGCCGGTGCGCTCGCGGTTGCCCTGCCCGACCCTCGAGACCGCCCCGGCCCCGGGCAGGTACAGCGAATGCCGCCCGAGTCGCAGGGATGAGCCGCCCGCTCCCAGGCACATATTACGCTTTTTCCACACCAGGCGCGTGATACGATAGGTATCATGGCAGTCTTGACCAACGACCAGAAGATGGTCCTGGACATGGTGCGGCAGGTCTCCCGCGAGGTGCTGTGGGAAAAGGCCCCGCAGTACGACGAGTCGGGCGAGTACCCCTGGCCGCAGCTCAGAACCCTGGCCGAGCTGGGGCTTCTGGGCATGACCACCCCCGAGGAGTGGGGCGGGGCGGGCCTCGACAGCGTGACCTGGGTGCTCGCCATGGAGGAGATCGCCGCCGCCGACCCCAGCGTGGCCGTCATCCTCTCCGTCACCAGCGGCCTCCCGCAGTACATGCTCAACAAGTTCGGCACCCCCGAGCAGAAGAAGAAGTACCTCGCGCCCCTGGCCCGGGGCGAGTGGATCGGGGCCTTCTGCCTGACCGAGCCCCACGCCGGCTCCGACCCCGCCTCCATGAAGCTCGCCGCCCGCAAGGTGGGCGGCGGTTGGCAGCTCGACGGGGTCAAGAGCTGGGTGACCTCCGGCGGGCAGGCCCAGGTGTACGTGGTGATGGCTCGAGGCGACGCCGGCATCAGCAGCTTTATCGTCGAGAAGGGCGCCCCCGGCCTCAGCTTCGGCAGCCCCGAGCACAAGATGGGCCTCCACGCCGCCCACACCACCGAAGTCCGCTTCGACGCCGTGTTCGTCCCCGACGAGAACCTGCTGGGCCAGGAGGGCCGCGGCCTCGCCCAGGCCCTCGCCGGCCTCGACTCCGGCCGCATCGGCATCGCCGCCCAGGCCGTGGGCATGGCCCGCGCCGCCTTCGACATCGCCAGGTCCTACGCCGACGAGCGCACCCAGTTCGGCCAGAAGATCCGCGAGTTCCAGGGCGTCGGCTTCAAGCTCGCCGACATGCACGTCAAGATCGCCGCCGCCCGCGCCCTCACCCTCGAGGCCGCCGCCAAGAAAGACCGCGGCGAACGCTTCACCCTCGAGGCCTCCACCGCCAAGCTCTTCGCCTCCGACACCGCCGTGAGCGTCACCCGCGACGCCGTGCAGGTGCTGGGCGGCTACGGCTACCACCGCGAATACCGCGCCGAGCGCTACTACCGCGACGCCAAGATCACGGAGATCTACGAGGGCACGAGCGAAATTCAGCGGCTGGTGATCTCGAGGGAGTTGTATCGCTGAGGGGTGTCGATAGCCGATAGCCGGACGCCCTGTTGAGATCAATCATCCACTGGGGTTGTGCCCAGCCCAACAGCCAACTACAGCCCCACGCCCCAGGGGACGGGCGTTCGGTGGTCGCTGCCCCGCCCCGGCCGGGGTGTGCGGCTCACGCGGGAGGGGGTGAGGGAGGTGGCGCAGACGAGCATGCCGCCGAGTCAAGGTGCGGCCCGCACCCCCGCATACGCGGGCGCTGAGGCCCGGCGGCATGCCCGCGAGGGGGTGGCCGTAGGCCGTACCGGCTCTGCCGGTAACCTGGGGCCCCTCGGAGGGTGAGAGGGGGAGCAGGTTTCCGGCGTACGCCGGGTCGCGTACCGCGATGCCCTCGCCATGTGGAATGGCCTCCCCCTCGCTCCCCTGACGGCGGAGCGGGGGACACCAAACCACCGCACCGCAACACGACCCCCTCCCCCAGCAAGCAACAGAACGATCTCGGCCTATACCGCCTTCACGAAAGGCTTTTTGTCAGAGAAATGTCACCGCAGCGTCAGGAGGTGCGTAGAATGGGCCAGTATGCTCGCGCGCTTTCTGCCCAAGAATGAGCGGTTTTTTCAATACTTCCGTACGGCGGCCCAGACGGGCGACCAGATCGCGCTGGCCTTCGTGGACCTGGTGGAGAACTTCACCGACGTCGAGCGCAAGGTGCGGGCCATCCGCGAGATCGAGCACCAGGGCGACGCCGTCGCACAGCAGATCTCCGAGGCCCTGACCCAGACCTTCGTCACCCCCATCGACCGCGAGGACATCGTGCTGCTCTCCGGCCGCCTCGACGACTTCATCGACACCATCGAGGAGGCCGCCCGCCGCATGTGGCTTTACCGCGTCGAACGGCCCACCGAGCACGCCCGCGCCATGGCCCGCCTCATCGCCCAGCAGGCCCGCGCCCTCGCCGAGGCGGTGCCGCTGCTCGAGGACATGCGCTCCGCCCCCATCATGCTGCAGAAGATCGTGGCGGTGAAGCGCCTGGAGGACGAGGCCGACGCGCTGATGGACCGCGCGTCCATCGAGCTGTACGACGGGGTGGGCGACGTGCGCGAGATGATCAAGGCCATGCGCTGGGGCGAGCTCTACCAGTACCTCGAGGACGCCACCGACCGCGCGCAGGACGTAGCCAAAGCCCTCGAAGGCATCACCCTCAAACATGGTTGAGACCGCGCTCCTCGTCCTGGCGCTGGTGGTGCTGCTGGCGCTGGCCTTCGACTTCATCAACGGCTTCCACGACACCGCCAACGCCGTGGCCACCTCCATCGCCACCCGCGCCCTCTCCCCCGCCCAGGCCGTGCTCATGGCAGCCGTGTTCAACGTGCTGGGCGCGCTCTCGGGGACGGCGGTCGCCAAGACCGTGGGCAAGGGGATCATCCCCCCGGAGCTCGCCACGCAGCCCTTGGTGATCGCCGCGCTGCTGTCGGCGATCATCTGGAACCTGATCACCTGGTACTACGGCATCCCCTCGAGCTCCTCCCACGCCCTGGTCTTCTCCATCGTCGGAGCGGGCATCGCCTCGGGCGGGCTCAGCGTGATCAAGTGGGGCGAGGGGGTCGCCAAGACCCTGCAGGGGCTGGTGTTCTCGCCGGTCTTCGGCTTTTTGGGGGCCATGCTGCTGCTGTCGCTGCTGCTGTGGGCGGCGGCCCGCCAGCGGCCCTACTGGGTCAACCGCTTCTTCCTGCGGGCGCAGGTGCTCTCGGCGGCCTACATGGCCTTCAGCCACGGCTCCAACGACGCGCAGAAGACCATGGGGGTCATCACCATGGCCTTGGCCGCCTACTACGGCTGGAGCGGCGACCAATTCCACGTCCCGCTGTGGGTCATCCTCTCCGCGGCCGTCGCGATGGGGCTGGGCACCGCGATGGGCGGCTGGCGCATCATCCGCACCATCGGCTTCAAGGCGGTGGCGCTGCGCCCCATCGACGGCTTCGCCGCGGAGGTCGCGGGCGCTACGGTGATCGAGACCGCCAGCCGGCTGGGCATCCCGCTCTCGACCACCCACACCATCTCCTCGGCCATCCTGGGCGCCGGGGCGACCAAGCGGCTGTCGGCGGTGCGCTGGGGAATCGCCGGGCGCATCGTGATGGCCTGGATCTTCACCATCCCCTTCTGCGTCGCGCTGAGCTGGGGGATCTACACCCTCATGCACCTGCTGACGGGCGCCCGCTGAGCCGGACGAACCGCCCGGGGGAGGCTATGCCCCACAGCCTCCCCCGGTCTGCTGCCCCCTGCATGCCCAGGGGGTAGACTGAGCGACGGTTATGAAGCATGCTGTCGTGATCCTGGCTGCGGGTCTGGGCACCCGCATGAAGTCCCGGCTGCCCAAGATGCTCCACCCCCTGCTGGGCAAGCCCATGGTGGCCTACGGGGTGGAGACCGCGCTGCGAAGCGGGGCCGAGAAGGTGGTGGTGGTGGTGGGGCACGGCCTCGAGCAGGTGCGCGAAGCCCTCAAGGGCTACGGGGGCCTCGAGTTCGCCGTGCAGGAGCAGCAACTAGGGACCGCCCACGCCCTCAAGCAGGCCAGGGCCGCCCTGGCGGGCTTCGACGGGCCGGTGGTGGTGACGCAGGGCGACACCCCGCTCACCTCGGTGGAGACCCTCACCGGGTTGGTCGAGGCCCTGGAGCACGAGGGCATGGCGCTGCTGACCATGCGCCTCGACAACCCCACCGGCTACGGCCGCATCCTGCGCGACAAGCGCGGCGAGATCGTAGCCAACATCGAGCACAAGGACGCCACGCCCGAGCAGCGCGAGATCAAGGAGATCAACGCCGGGATCTACTGCTTCGACTCTCACGTGTGGGAGGCGCTCGAGCACGTCAGCAACGACAACGCCGCCGGGGAGTACTACCTCCCCGACCTCATCCGCGTCTACCGCGAGCGCGGCCGGAGGGTGGTGGGGCTGCTGAGCGACGACCCCAGCGAGCTGCTGGGCGTGAACTCGCGGGCGCAGTTGGCCGAGGTCGAGCGCGTCCTGCTGTCGCGGCTGCGCGAGCACTGGATGACCCAGGGCGTGCGGATGATCCAGCCCGAGAGTGTCTACCTCGAGCCCACCGTCGAGCTCGCCCCCGACGTGACGCTGTGGCCCGGGGTGGTCCTGCGCGGCAAGACCCGCATCGGCGAGGGCTGCGAGATCGGGGCCTACTGCGTGCTCACCGACATGGAGCTCGAGCCCTACGTCACCCTGCGCCCGCACGTGGTCGCCGAGAGCTCGGTGATGAAAAGCGGCTCCGACGCCGGCCCCTTCGCCCGCTTCCGCCCCGGGGTGCTCGTCGAGGAGGGGGCGCACGTGGGCAACTTCGTGGAGATGAAGAACACCCGCATGCGCCGGGGCGCCAAGGCCGGGCACGTGAGCTACCTGGGCGACACCGACATCGGCGAGGAGGCCAACATCGGCGCGGGCACCGTCGTCGCCAACTACGACGGCCAGCGCAAGCACAAGACCGTCATCGGCAAGGGGGCCTTCACCGGCTCCAACTCCACGCTCGTCGCACCCCTGGAGGTGGGCGAGGGGGCCTACATCGCCGCCGGCAGCACCGTGAACAAGGCCGTCCCCCAGGACGCCTTGGCCATCGCGCGGGCCCGCCAAGAGAACAAGGAGGGGTACATGAGGCGCAAGCGCGAGCGCGGCTAGCCTTGAGCCACCCCTCAACCCCCCAGGACGGCAGCCCAAGCGCTTGGGCTGCCGTTTTGCTGCCTCGAGCGACCCTCAGGGGGTTTGATGCCCGGTTCAGCCAGTGAGCCCGGCAGCAGGCAAGGGTTGTTGCCGGGGTCGCAACGGCTACGCCCGGGTCAGGGCACGACGCGGAGCGGGCAAGCCCTCCCCTCAGGCTAGCTCAAACAAGGGGCAATCTAAAACGCCCTCCCCCTGCGTACGGCCCAGCAGAAGCGCTTCGTATCCTTCGAGCCCTGCGGCCACGGGGCTCGGCATCCTGGAGGAACCCATGTCCAACCTTAACCGCAGGCAAGCACTTCAGCAGATGGGATTTGCAGGCGCAGGCGCGGTGATCGCGGGCGCCATCTCCTCCTGCACTCCCAGCATGGCGGCCAAGCCCAACCTTGACGCCGACGTGCTCAACTTCGCCCTCAACCTCGAGTACCTCGAGGCCGCCTTTTACCTGGCGGCGGTAGGACGCATCAACGACATCAAGGCCATCGGGGGCAGCGCCGAAATCAGGCTGCCCAGCGGCTTTGACGGCACCAGCCCGGTGCCGGGGCTGAGCATGGCGGTTCGCGAATATGCCGAAGAGATCGCCGAAGACGAACTGGCCCACGTCAAGGCCATCCGTGCTGCGCTAGGCGCAAAGGCCGTGGACCGCCCGGTGCTCGACCTAGGCATGGCCTTCGACGCCGCCGGACAGGCCGCCAGCAACGGTGCCATCACCGGCTTTAACCCCTTCGCCAACGAGCTGTTCTTCCTGCACGGGGCCTACATCTTCGAGGACGTGGGGGTGACCGCCTACAAGGGCGCGGCCCGCCTCCTCAGCGACGACCGCGAAGGCGGCGTGTTGGACACCGCGGCGGGCATCCTGGCGGTCGAGGCCTACCACGCGGGCGAGGTCCGCACCCTGCTCTACCAGCGCAAGGACCAGCCGGCCGCCGCGGGGCTCACCGTCGAGCAGGTCACCAAGGCGATCAGCGACCTGCGGGCCAAGGTGGGGGGTGGCAAGGACCAGGGCATCACCCTGAACGGCAAGGCCAACATCGTGCTGGCCGACCCCAACGCAGTGGCCTACGGGCGCAGCACCACCGAGGTGCTGGCCATCGTCTACCTGGGCGGCATGGGCAAGGGCGGCTTCTTCCCCAACGGGCTCAACGGCAAGATCAAGTAGGCCCTTCGAGCGGTGCTGGGGTCGGCTCGAGAAGGACTAGGGGAGCCCAAGCTCCCCTTTTTTCCGGACGTGATACCGGGTTCAAAAAGATAATCATCCAACCCAGAACCCTGGAGGCTATCTTTTGAACCCCAGAGCACCCCCTCCGGTCGGCCGCCCCGCCAAGGCGGGGCGGAGCCGCCGTCCGGCGGCGGGCTGACCGAATCGGGTGTAAGTGATGCGTTTTGGTGTGCCGGAGCTAATGCCTGCCGGCTGCCCGAACTGGCGCGGGGATCGGGGCAGGCCCGGCGGGAGTTTCGCGAGGCCCAGAGGCCGGAGGAGCCCCGCTGAGCGGGAGTCTGCGGCCACGGTGCTGCAAAGGGTGCTAAGGTTCATGCCGGCTTCAGTCGCCGGAGTAGACTGAACCCTAGGAGTGAACCATGCCGATCGGAATGTCTGAGATCCTCATCATCTTGCTGGTGGCCCTGCTGCTCTTCGGCCCCCGCAAGTTGCCCGAGCTGGGGCGTAGCCTGGGCCAGTCGATCCGCGAGTTCCAGAAGGGGGCGAAGAGCATCCGCGAGGAGTTCGAGAAAGCCGCCGACGTCAAGGAGTTGCGCGAGATCAAGGAAGACCTGAGCAAGCCGCTCGAGGTCAGGCCCGAGCCCACCAAGGAAGAAGCCAAGTCCTAGGCGCGTAAGGGTCTGCCATGAGAGAAGCCCCCTTGATGGAGCACCTCGAGGAGCTGCGAAGCCGCATCCTGTGGGCGCTGGTGGCCTGGGTCGCGATGACGGCGGTCGCCTTCGTCTTCCGCGTCGAGCTGCTGGCGCTGCTCGAGCGCCCCCTCGACATCTACAACGCCACCGCCAGGGTCAAAGCCGACCTCCAGGTGCTCAACATCACCGAGCCCTTCGTGACCTCCTTCAAGATCGCGGCCTTCGGCGGCCTGGCGCTGGCCCTGCCCTTCATCGTCTACCAGATCTGGGCCTTCATCGCGCCCGGCCTCTACAACCACGAGCGCCGCCTGGCGGTGCCTTTTCTGCTGGGCGCGGGCTTCAGCTTCGCGGTGGGCGTGGTCTTCGCCTACTACGTGTTCCTGCCCTACGCCGTGCCCTTCCTGCTGGGCTTTTTGGGCGACCTGGTAAAGCCCAACATCTCGCTGGGCCAGTACATGAGCCAGATCCTGGCTTTCCTAGGCGTCATGGGCATCGTCTTCGAGATGCCGGTGGTGAGCTACCTCGTAGCGCGGCTGGGGCTGCTCTCGAGCCGCTTCCTGATGCAGAACTGGCGCGTCGCCATCATCCTGCTCATCACCCTGGCCGCCGTCATCACCCCCACCGTGGACGTGTTCAACCTCGCCCTCATCAGCGTCCCGCTGTTCGTGCTCTACGCCATCTCGATCCTGACGGCCCGCCTGGGCGAGCGGGGACACCTGCGGGCGGCGCAGCAGGCGGCGGGGTAGGGGTGTCGATAGCTGATAGCCCATAGCTGGGCGCGGGTCGTACGTCGTACGTCGTACGCAAGACGCCCCTTTTTCACCCCCCTTAGCAAGGGGGGCTGGGGGGATAAACCCTCCCCGCGCGCGGGGAGGGGTGCCCTTCACCACGAGCCACTAGCCTTTCGCTGACGGCTGAAAGCTGATAGCTGACGGCTCCTCAAATCAACGCACTCACCGACTGGTTGGTGTGGACGTTGCGGATGGCCTGGGCCAGCAGGTCGGCGGTGGAGAGGATGTTGAAGCCCATGGCGGGGGTGAGCTGGATGGTGTTGGTGAAGACCACCTCGCGGATGGCGGGGTGAGAGAGGTTTTCGTGGGCGGGCCCTACCAGCACGCCGTGGGTGGCCATGACGATGGCTTCCTGGGCCCCGGCGGCGGCCAGGGCCTCCACGCCCCGGCGGATGGTGCCGCCGGTGGAGATGATGTCGTCGATGATCAGGGGGCGCTTGCCGGCCACGTCGCCGATGACGTAGGCCACCTGGGTCTCGCGGGGGCCGATGCGGCGCTTGGCGAGGATCGCCAGCGGGAGGTTCAGGCGCTCGGAGAGGCGGCGGGCGTGCTCGGCGCGGCCGGAGTCGGGCGAGACGACCACGGCGTTGTCGGTGAGGTGGTGGTTCTCGAGGTAGCTCGCGAAGAGCTTCACCGCCGAGAGCTCGTCGACGGGGATGTTGAAGAAGCCCTGGATCTGGGGCGCGTGCAGGTCCACGGTGATGACGCGGTGGACGCCCACCTCCTGGATCAGGTCGGCGACGAGCTTGGCGCTGATGGGCTCGCGGCCTTGGGTCTGCTTGTCCTGGCGGGCGTAGCCGAAGTAGGGGATCACGGCGTTGATGCGGGCGGCGCTGCTGCGGCGCACCGCGTCGGCCATGATGAGCAGCTCCATCAGGTGGTCGTTGACGGGCGGGGCGGTGGGCTGGATGAGGTAGACGTCGGCCCCGCGCACGCTCTCCAGGAGCCGCACCCGTACTTCGCCGTCGGGGAAGCGCTCGACGAGGGCCTTGCCCAGACCCAAACCTAAGGACCGGGCCACAGCCTCGGCCAACGGGCGGTTGGCGCTGCCGCTAAAGAGCCGAATCTCGAGCCCCTCTCCGAGTTCCCACATCGAACCCACCCCCAATGTCGAAGTCCTGTTGCCCAGTTTCTCGAGGTCGCAGCAGACGGCTTCAGCGGATCGGGGTCAGACCCCGGACTTCAAGCGGTTGCACCTCGAGTATATCGGCAGGGGGGGTGGTAAAAGCTAGGGGGCCGCCTTAAGGGAAACGGGGAGCTGGGTTATGGTATTTCATCCCCCGGCCTTCTAGAGAAAAGGGGATGGTGTGGAAGGGGCTATAGTGCCCCGCATCTTCAGTGCGGGGGAGGGACTCCAGGTTACCGGCAGAGCCGGCATGGCCTACGGCCACCCCCTGGCGGACATGCCGCCGGGCCCAGTGAAGGGCCGCAGGCCCCCCAGGTTCCGGCGCTAGCCGGTCGCCAGAGCGACTCCCTAGGCGATGCCGGTACTCAGGCGGCATGCGCTGGGCCTGGACGGGGCCTTCGGGGATGGGCAGCGGGTGGCCGCTCCCGCGTGAGCCGAGAAGCCGCGTTCTAAAGAACGCGGGGTCGTCACTGCAGCACCTTGCGCACCACCTGGGCCAAGCGCTCGGAGGCCTGCTCGAGGAACATCTCGAACGACTCGTGCGCGTCGTCGTCGGCCCCGTCGGAGATGGTGCGCACTAAGGCCATGGGCAGGGCGAGGTCCTTGGCGGTCCACAGCGCCGCCGCGCCCTCCATCTCGACCGCGTCGGCGGCGAAGACCTCGCGCAGGCGGGCCGCGTCGGCGGGGTGGGCCAGGAAGCGGTCGCCGCTGGCGACGCGGCCCCAGTGCACCGGGAAGCCGAGCTCGAGCGCCGCCCGGTACACCCGGGTCGAGAGGTCGATGTCGGCCCGCACGAAGCGCTCGCCCGTCGCCAGCTCCCCCGGCTGGCGCCCGAAGGCCGTGATGTCCACGTCCCACTGCACCGCGTCGTGGGCTACGAGCACGTCGAGGGAGTGCAGGCGCGGGTTGAGCCCGCCCGCCACCCCCGCCCACAGGCTCCAGCGCGGGCTGAAGCGGGCCTGGGCGTAGGTCACGGCCGAGGCCGCGGCCACCTTGCCCACCCCGGTCTCGACGAGTAAAACCTCGTGGCCGCCCACCTGGCCCCGGAAGATGGGCTTAGGCCCTTGAAGCGACTCGTTCAACCCCAGCGCCTCGCGCAGCGCCTGTGCCTCTGCCCCCTCGGCGGCGAAGAGGGCCACGGTGGTGAGGGTAAGGCTGGGGAGGGGTTCGGTCTGGGCTGGGGCGGCGGTTTCGCTCACGCAGGGTAGTGTACAAAATGCCGGTGGTCGATGGTCGATAGCCGGGCGCGGTCGTGCGTCGTACGTCCTACGTCGTACGCCGAACGCAAGGTGCAAGACGCAAAACGCCCTTTCTTCACCCCCCTTAGCAAGGGGGGCCGGGGGGGATAAAC
>NZ_QXDL01000003.1:0-64159 GCF_003574345.1 Calidithermus terrae | reverse complement strand
TCCCCCTCCCCCGCCCCGCCGCAGGGTGCGCAGCTCCTGCAGGATGGTGCGGGTGTTCTGCAGGATGGCCTGTTCGATGGGGTTGGTGCTGGGGTGGGTGTTGAGGGCGAGCTCCTGCAAGGTAGCCCCGGCCCCGCCGAGCTCGGGGAGCATCTGGTGGGAGAGCAGGGCCCGGGCGAGCCAGGTCTCGAGCTCGTTGCGCAGGCGCTCGCGGCACTCCTCGAAGGTGCGGCCGCGCACCAGCAGGCCCGGGATTTCCGGCACGGCCCCTTCGATGAAGCCCCCTTCCCCGGGCTGGTAGCTGGCGGACTTGAGGGCGGCGGCTAGGTAGTCGGTGAGAAGACCCATGGCTGAAGTTTACCCGGCCCCGCGGCGGTGAACAGCCGGGGCTACTTCCGGAAGGCGTTGTCGGGGTCGAGCACCTTGGTCACCCCGATCTCGCGGCAGTTGTCGTAGAAAGGGCACTGGCTGCACTCCTGGTAGACCTTGGGCGGCAGGTTCTCGCGGGTGGTGACGTGGTAGCCCAGCCCGGTGAAGAACTTGACCTGCAGCGTCCAGGCGAAGATCTGCGGGATGCCCAGGTCCTTGGCCTCGCGCTCGGCGGCCAGGGCCAGCCAGCGGCCCAGCCCCTGCCCCTGGCGCTCGGGGTGGACCGCCAGGCCCCGCACCTCGGCGATGTCGTGCCACAGGATGTGCAGCGCCCCGCTGCCGACGACGTGGCCGTCCTCGTCCTCGAGCACGAAGAAGTCGCGCAGGTTCTCGTAGAGGTGGTTGTGGCTGCGCACGAGCATCAGGCCGCGCTCGGCCCAGTACTTGATGAGGGTGTAGATCTGCTCGACGTCCTTCATCTTGGCCTTGCGCAGCTCGACGTTGGCGTCCCAGCGCACGTCCGGCAGCCGCGTGGTTCCGACTTCGATCAGGGTGCTCATGCTTGCCTCCAGGGTGGGCGCTCCCGGCGCCCTTTAAAGACCGACCTCTCGCTTGGCGACCTCGACGGCTTCCTTGACCCGCTCCGGCGCGGTGGCGCCGTAGGAGCGCCGCCGGTGGATGGCGGTCTCGAGCCGGGTGAGCCCCAGGGCCTCGGCGCTGAAGAGGGGGTGGAAGGATTGGAGCTCGGCGAGCTCGAGGTCGTGCAGCTCCTTGCCCGCCTCGGCGCAGTGGCGCACGACGCGCCCGACCACGTGGTGGGCCTCGCGGAAGGGCAGGCCCCGCTGCGCGAGGTAGTCGGCGAGCTCGGTCGCCAGCGAGAAGCCCGACTCGGCGGCCTTAGCCATGGGCTCGGGCTTCCACGCCAGCCCGGGCAGCATCGCCGCCATCAGCTTGAGCGAGGCGCGGTAGGTGTCGCAGGCGTCGAAGAGGGGCTCCTTGTCCTCCTGCAGGTCCTTGTTGTAGGCCAGCGGCAGGCCCTTGACCACCGTAGCCAGGGTGACGAAGCTGCCCAGCACCCTCCCCGACTTCCCCCGGATCAGCTCGGCGATGTCGGCGTTCTTCTTCTGCGGCATGATGGAGGAGCCGGTGCTGAAGGCGTCGGGGAGTGCCGCGAAGCCGAACTCGAAGGAGGTGTAGAGCACCAGCTCCTCGGCCAGGCGCGAGAGGGTGAGCTGCCCGATGGCTAAGGCCGCGAGGGCCTCGAGGGCGAAGTCCCTCGAGCCCACCGCGTCGAGGGAGTTGCGCATGGGCCGGGCGAAGCCCAGGGCCTCGGCGGTGGCGTGGCGGTCGATGGGGAAGCCGGTACCGGCCAGCGCCGCCGCGCCCAGCGGGGACTCGTTGAGGCGGTTGAGGGCGTCCTCGACCCGGCCCGCGTCGCGGGAGAACATCTCGTAGTAGGCCAAAAACCAGTGCGACAACAGCACCGGCATGGCCCGCTGGAGGTGGGTGTAGCCGGGGAGGACGAGGGGGGGCTCGAGGTAGCGCTCGGCCTGCTGCACCAGCACCCGGCGCAGGGCCTGGAGCTCGCCCAATATCGCCCCGAGCTCCCCCCTCAGCCACAGCCGCAGGTCGGTGGCGACCTGGTCGTTGCGGCTCCTGGCGGTGTGGAGCTTGCCCCCCACCGGGCCCACGAGCTCGGTCAGGCGGGTCTCGACGTTCATGTGCACGTCCTCGAGCTCCTCCCGCCAGACGAAGCTGCCCTCCACGATCTCCTGGCGCACCCGCAGCAGCCCCTGCTTGAGGGTCTCGGCCTCCTCCGCGCTGATGATGCCCTGCTTCGCCAGCATCGCCGCGTGGGCCAGCGAGCCCTCGACGTCCACGAGGGCCAGCCGCTGGTCGAAGGTCCAGGAGGCGTTGAACTGCTGGGCGAGCTCGTTGGGGGCCTCGGCGAAGCGCCCGCCCCAGGTGCGTTGGGGGGTGTCGTGGCTCATGCGCTGCTGTCCCACGCCCTAGTCCTTCGGCTGGGCCTTGGCCCGCACCCGCAGCCGCAGGGCGTTGAGCTTGATGAAGCCCTCGGCGTCGGCCTGGTCGTAGCCGCCCTTCTCGTCGAAGGAGACGAGGCTCTTGTCGTAGAGCGAGAGGGGCGAACGGCGCCCGGCGAGGATGACGTTGCCCTTGTAGAGCTTGAAGCGCACGGTGCCGGTGACGGTGCGGGAGACGTGGTCGAAGTACGCCTGCAGCGCCTCGCGCTCGGGGGCGAACCAGAAGCCGTTGTAGACGAGCTCGGCGTACTTGATGGCGAGCTGGTCGCGCTGGCGCAGCACCTCGCGGTCGAGGGCGATGCTCTCCACCGCGCGGCGGGCGTGGTAGAGCAAGGTGCCGCCGGGGGTCTCGTAGATGCCGCGCGACTTCATGCCCACGAAGCGGTTCTCCACCAGGTCCACCCGGCCGATGCCGTGCCGCCCGCCGATGGCGTTGAGCTTGGTCAGCAGGGCGGCCGGGCTCAGGCGCTCGCCGTTGACCGCCACCGCGTCGCCGCCTTCGAACTCGATCTCGACCAGCTCCGGCTCGTTGGGCGCGTCCCAGGGGTCTTTGGTGAGGCGGAACATGCCGGCCGGGGGCTCGGCCCAGGGGTCCTCGAGCACGCCCCCCTCGTAGGAGATGTGCAGCAGGTTGGCGTCCATGGAGTAGGGCTTCTCCAACGTCACGGGCACGGGGATGCCGTGCATGGCTGCATACTCAATCATCTGGGGACGGCCCACGAAGTCCCACTCGCGCCAGGGGGCGATCACCCGGATGGAGGGCTCGAGGGCGTAGGCGGTGAGCTCGAAGCGCACCTGGTCGTTGCCCTTGCCGGTCGCGCCGTGGGCGATGGCCTCGGCCCCCTCCTCCTTGGCGATGCGCACGAGGTGCTTGGCGATGAGGGGCCGGGCGATGGAGGTGCCCATGAGGTAGTAGCCCTCGTACAGCGCCCCCGAGCGGAACATGGGGAAGACGAAGTCGCGCACGAACTCCTCGCGCAGGTCGAGGGCGTAGGCCTTGCTCGCGCCGGTCTTGAGCGCCTTCAGGCGCGCCTCCTCGACCTCTTCCCCCTGCCCGATGTCGGCGGTGAAGCAGATGACTTCCGCGCTGTAGTGCTCGATGAGCCACTTCAGGATGATGCTGGTGTCCAGACCGCCGGAGTAGGCCAAAACGATTTTCATGCTCATCTTCTCCATTCGCTCGAGGCGCTGCTGCATAGTCTCGGGCGGGGACGCGCCCCGCCCGAATAACGGCAAGTTGACGTCCCTGGCTCAAGCTCGCGGTCGTCGCACTCGCCTTTCCATCTGCATAACTATACGAACGCACGGGGACCAGGTCAATACACTTTTGTACTCCGACAAGCCCCTTCCCCTCAAAATTGCAGGCCGCCCGCCACGCCCTCCCGGCCAGGCCCCCTTCCTGCTAGCCTAGGGTGGGACTTTATGGACTACCTCAACGCGCTGTTGGCCGGTTACTTCTTCGGCAGCCTCCCCTTCGCCTACTGGTTCGGCGCTTTGCAGGGCAAGAACCTGCTGGGTGAGGGCTCGGGCAACGTGGGCTCGCTCAACGCGATGCGGGTGCTGGGGGTGGTGCCCGGGCTGATGGTGCTGGCGCTCGACGTCGCCAAGGGCCTGATGGCCGTGGCCATCGGGGAGTTTTTGGGGAAGGGCCTCGAGGCCGGGCTCCTGGCGGGCGCCGCCGCGGTGTGGGGCCACTGCTACTCGGCCTGGCTGCTCGGGCGGGGGGGCAAGGGCTTAGCCCCTGCGGCCGGGGTCCTGCTGGCCGTCCACCCTCTTATGCTCCTGTTCAGCGGGGCGCTGATCGGGCTGGCCTACCTGCTCGCGCGCAACCTTTACCGCGCCGTCGCGCTGGCCGCGCTGTGCCTGCCGCTGGTCGCCGCGGGGGTGGGCCAGGCCCCGCCCTACTTGTGGTTCGGCTTCGGCGTGGGCGTCCCCGTCGCCCTGCGCCACCTGCCCGAGTGGAACCGGACGCGCCTGCCCGACCCCAAGGCCAGGCTCAGGAAGTGAAGGCGGCGCGGCGGGCCGTGGGAAGACCTTCCGGCTAGCCCACCACCATGTTGCGCCCCCCGTGCTTGGCCTGGTACAGGCTGGTGTCGGCGCGCTCGAGCAGCTCCTCGAGGCTCTCCCCCGGCTCGTACACCGCCACGCCGAAGCTGGCCGTTACGGCGTACTGGCCGTCGATCGGGCGCTCCGAGACGTGCTGGCGCAGGCGCTCGGCCAGGAGCTTGGCCTGGGCGAGGGAGCCCTCCCCGCTCACCACGGCGAACTCCTCGCCGCCCCAACGGCCCACCAGGTCGCCCTCGCGCAGGGCCCGGCGCAGGCGCTGGCCCACGTGCCGCAGGATCGCGTCGCCGGCGGCGTGGCCGTGGCGGTCGTTGAAGCTCTTGAAGTGGTCCACGTCGATCATCAGCACCGTGAAGGGCATGCCCTGGGCGACGCGTTCCCGTAGCCGCTCCTCCAGAGCCCGGCGGTTGGGCAGGTCGGTGAGGGGGTCGGTGCGGGCCTGGGCGAAGAGCTCTACGCCCCGGCGGCGCTCGTCGCTGAGGGCGCCCTTGTACTGCGCCAGCAGGTACAGCAGCAGGATGAGGGTGAAGGTGCGCACCCCGAAGCGCCCCGCCTCGACCAGCTCGTCGGCCGCGCCGCCCCGCGCGACGGACGGCAGAAGGACGGCGAGGTTGATGGCGAAGGCCGCCGCGTTGACGGTGAGGCTCAGCCACAGCGCCTTGGGCGCGCTGAAGGCTAAGAAGGCGAAGAAGTAGGCGAACAGCAAGGCCCAGTACCCCGCCTGGACCTCGACCCACGCCTGCTGGCGGTCCTGGCTGAAGAGCAGCAGGAAGCCGATCTTGCCCAGGAAGAAGCCGGAGATGGCGAAGAACAGCCCGCCCTCGAGCCGCGCGATGAACTGGCTGCGCGTCCAGGCCAGCCACCCGACGGCGAGGGTGGCGGCGATGAGCACCGGGTAGCCGTAGAGGATGAAGGGGCTCTGCCCGGCCTTGAACACCCAGGTGATGAGCATCGTCAGCGCGCCCAGGAGCACGCCGAAGACGTAGAATTTGCGTTTTAGTGAGCGCGAGAGGCTTTCAGGTCTCATGGCGGGCGCGCAGGTCCAGGGCTCGAGCGTGGCCTTCCAGCCCCTCTTCCCTCGCCAGCCTAGCACCCAACCCCGCCAAGCGGGCGGCGGTCTGACCCGACAGCCCCACCACCGGGATCACCTTCAAGAAGTCGCGCAGCGCCAGCCCCCCGCCGTAGCGCGCGGTGCCCCCGGTGGGCATCACGTGGCTGGGCCCGGCGATGTAGTCGCCCAGCGCCTCGCAGGAGTGCTCGCCCAGGAAGATCCCCCCGGCGTTGCGCACCTGGCCCAGGTGCTCCAGCGGCTCCCGCACCGACAGGCACAGGTGCTCGGGGGCGTAGAGGTTGGCCCACTCGAGGGCCTGCTCCAGGCTCTCGACGCGCACCAGCCCGCTGCGGGCGAGGGCCTGGCGGGCGACGTCGGCGCGGGGCAGGTCGGAGAGCTGGCGCTCGAGCTCGGCCGCCACGGCCTCGAGCAATTCCCCCTCGGGCGAGAGCAGCCAGGCCTCGGAGTCGGGGCCGTGCTCGGCCTGGGCCAGCAGGTCGGCGGCCAGAAGGCGGGGGTCGGCGGAGGCGTCGGCCACGATGAGGGTCTCGGTGGGGCCGGGCAGGGCCTCCATCCCCACCGAGCCGTAGACCTCGCGCTTAGCCAGCACCACGTAGCGGTTGCCGGGGCCCATCACCTTGTCCACGCGGGGCACCCGCTCGGTGCCGTAAGCCATCGCTGCGATGGCCTGGGCGCCGCCCATGGCGAAGAGCCGGTCGGCGCCGGCCACCCAGGCCGCCGCCAGGATGGCCGGGTGCACCCGGGGCGGGCTGGCGAGCACGATCTCCCCCACCCCCGCCACCTTGGCGGGCACGGCGGCCATCAGCACCGAGGAGATGAGCGGGGCGCTGCCGCCGGGTACGTAGACGCCCACCCGGTCCAGCGGGCGCACCAACTGGCCCAGCACCCCCTCGGGCGTGGCCTCGAGGAAACCCCCCTGCGGCTCCTTGCGGTAGAAGGCCTCGACGCGCTCCTTCGCGGTCTCCAGCGCGTCGCGCAGGCCGGCCTCGAGGCCCTCGTAGGCCTCGCGCCACTCCCGCTTGGGGATCTCCTGCACGCGGGCGCCGTCGAGCTGCTCGCTCCAGCGGTCGAGGGCGGCGTCGCCCTCGAGCTCGACGCTCTTCAGGATGGTTCGTACGGTCTCCAGCGCGTCGCCGTACTCGACGGTCAGGCGGCGGTTGGCGAAACGGTCACGGACTTGCTCGGCGGTTCGGATCATGGCGTCGGGTTGAAGGGGCTGAGCGCGGAGGCTCACTCGAAGCGGCGGCGCCGGCGGCGGCGGTTGCGGTTGCGCCCCGGCGATCCTTCCTTTTCCTTGGGCTTAGGCTGCACGGCCTCCACGGCCAGCAGCTCGGCCTCGAAGACGTGGTCGCCCACCTTCTGGGTCAGGCGCACCGGGTAGCCCTCGAGGTCGAAGTACAGCAGCGAGAGGCCCGGGCGCAGCCGGTAGACCCGCACCGGCGTCTCGCCCCAGGCGAGGGTGAGGGTCTGGTCGGGCAGGCGCTCGGCGTAGGCGCGGCCGCCCACGAGCCCGAACTGGGCCACACCCCCCACCTCGAGCTCCAGCCTCGAGACCGCCACCACCAGCGAGAGCGGGTCGTGGAGGTCGCAGACGTAGGGGATTGCGAAGTCGTCCTTGCCCTGGCTCACCACCACCAGCCCGTCCTCGCGGGAGAAGTCCACCTCCATCACCCCTCCCCCGTTGCCCTCCACCCGCTCGACGTAGCGGCGGGGAAAGCCCCTGGGGTCGAGGTCGCTCTCCCAGCGGTGCTTGCTTCGGGGCGAAGGCAGCTCCACCTGGGCCTCGAGCACCAGCCTCGACCCCCGCCCCATGGGCTCGAGGGTCAGCCGCTGCTCCCCCGCAGGCTGCCCGGCATAGCGCAGCACGAAACGCAGCGATTGCGGCGTCGCCAGATTCATGGACCAATCATAAGGCAGGCGGGGAGGGGTAAGCAGCGAGCTGCCAGCTATCAGCGGTCAGCCATCAGCAATCAGCGGAAGGCTCGTGGTTACCCCACCCCGGCCCTCCCCGGCCCCCCTTGCTAAGGGGGGTGACATGGCGTCTTGCGTATTGCGTCTTGCGTTTCGCGTACGACGTACGACGTAGGACATGCGTCTTGCGTTCAGCGTCTTGCGTTCGGCGTTCGACATACAGACCCCTTTGTGCCCCCCCGGCGAACCGCCCGCCGGAGCATCGGATAAGATACGGTTTGTGCAGGAACGCATTCGCAACTTCTCCATCATCGCGCACGTGGACCACGGCAAGTCCACCCTGGCCGACCGCATCCTCCAGATGACCAAGGCGGTGTCGGACCGGGAGATGCGCGAGCAGTTCCTCGACTCGCTCGAGCTCGAGCGCGAGCGCGGCATCACCATCAAGGCCAGCGCGGTGCGCTTGTTCTACGAGGCCAAGGACGGCCAGACCTACACCTTCAACCTCATCGACACCCCCGGGCACGTGGACTTCGGCTACGAGGTGAGCCGGGCGCTGGCGGCGGTGGAGGGCGTGCTGCTGGTGGTGGACGCCTCGCAGGGCGTGGAGGCCCAGACCATCGCCAACTTCTACCTCGCCCTCGAGCACGACCACACCATCATCCCGGTGGTCAACAAGATCGACCTGCCCTCCGCCCGCCCCGAGGAGGTCGCGCTGGAGATCGAGGAGGTGCTGGGCCTGCCCGCCGACGAGGTGGTCTTCGCCTCCGGCAAGACCGGTCTGGGCGTGGAGGACATCCTCGAGGCCATCGTCGGGCGCGTCCCGCCGCCCAAAGGCCGGCCGGCCGACCCCACCAAGGCCCTGATCTTCGACTCCATCTTCGACGCCTACCAGGGCGTCATCCCCTACGTTCGGGTCTTCGAGGGGAGCATCCGCCCCGGCGACCGCATCCGCGTCTGGTCGAACGGCAAGGAGTTCCAGGTGGACCGGGTGGGGGTCTTCCGGCCCGGCAGCCTCGAGCCCACCGGCGGCTTAGGCCCCGGCGAGGTCGGCTGGCTCACCGCCAACATCCGCGAGATCGGCGACACCCAAGTAGGCGACACCATCACCCTCGCCCCCAACCCCACCGACGCGGCCTACCCCGGCTTCAAGCCCGCCAAGCCGGTGGTCTTCGCCGGCATCTACCCCACCGACACCCAGGACTACAACCGCCTGCGCGACGCGCTCGAGAAGCTCAAGCTCAACGACGCGGCCCTCAACTTCGAGCCCGAGACCTCCGAGGCGCTGGGCTTCGGCTTCCGCTGCGGCTTCTTAGGCCTGCTGCACGCCGAGATCGTGCAGGAGCGGCTCGAGCGCGAGTTCGACCTCGACCTCATCGCCACCGCCCCCAGCGTGATCTACCGGGTCATGCGCTCCGACGGAACCGTCGAGGAGGTCCACAACCCCTCGATGATGCCCGACCCCGGCACCATCGAGGTCATGGAGGAGCCCTACGTCAAGCTCACGGTCTACACGCCCGAGGAGTACGTGGGCCCCATCATGCAGCTCCTGCAGGAGAAACGCGGCCGCATGGCCCAGATGAACTACCTGGGCGGGGCCGGGGATAGCAAGCGCGTCGAGCTGCGCTACGAGGTGCCCTTCGGCGAGATCCTCTACGACTTCCACGACCGCCTCAAGAGCCTCTCGAGGGGCTACGCCTCCATGGACTACGAGCAGGCGGGCTACCAGGAGGGCGACCTGGTCAAGGTCACGGTGCTCGTCAACGACGAGCCGGTGGACGCTTTGGCCTTCATCGCCCACCGCGACAAGGCCTACTCCATCGCCCGCGGCATGGTGGACAAGCTCGCCGAGGTGATCCCCCGCCAGCAGTTCGCGGTGCCCGTGCAGGCGGCCATCGGGGGCAAGATCATCGCCCGCGCCACGGTCAAGGCGCTGCGCAAGGACGTGCTCGCCAAGTGCTACGGCGGCGACGTCAGCCGCAAGAAGAAGCTGCTGGAGAAGCAGAAGGAGGGCAAGAAGCGCCTGAAGTCCATCGGCAAGGTGGACGTGCCGCAGGAGGCCTTCCTGGCCGTGCTCTCCGCCGGACGCGAGTAATCTTCGATGCGCCAACGGCTGTTCTGGATCATCGCCGCGCTGGTCTTCCTGCCCAACTGCGTCTTCATCCTGGGGATGTGGCTGCTCGACCCGCAGAGCAGCTTCCTCTCCACGGGGGCCCGGGCGGGCTGGCTGCTGGTGCTGGTGCTCGTCGCGCTGCTGGTGGGCTCGGTGCTCACCTCGGCCCTGCTGCGCCCGCTCACCGAGCTCACCCGCGCCGTCGCCCACATGCGCGGCACCCAGCGCACCCTGGCCGACCTCAGCCTGCCCCGCCCCAGCGAGCCGCCCCCGCTCGAGATCGCCGAGCTGCGCTCGGGCATCGAGGAACTGCTGGTGCACATCAAGGAGCTGCTCGAGGCCCGCGAGGCCCTCTACGCCACCTTAGCCCACGACCTCAAGACCCCCCTGCTGGCCGGGATGCGCGCGCTGGAGTACCTCGAGCGCGCCGACGCCATCGGGGCCGAGCAGCGCAAGCAACTGCTGCACGAGCTGTGGCTCGAGCTCTCCGGCTCCTACCAGCTCGTGGAGAACCTGCTCACCGCCAGCCGCATGGAGAACCAGCGCCCCCAGCTCGAGCCCGTGCTGCTGCTGTCGGTGCTGGAGAACATGCGCCTGCGCTTCCAGCGGCGGGCCGCCGAGAAGGGCGTGACGGTGGAGGTCGGCGGCATCGGCCAGGCCCGCGCCGACAAGTACCTGCTCGAGCGCGCCCTCTCCAACCTCATCGAGAACGCCCTGCGCTTCGCCCGCACCCGCGTCGTGCTGCGCTGCGGCGAGGGCTGGGTCGAGGTCGAGGACGACGGCCCCGGCCTGCAGGAGCCGCTCGAGCAGCTCTCCCAGCCCTTCCGCAGCCAGCGCCTGCGCGGCATCCGCGCCGGCAGCGCCGGCCTGGGGCTGTTCATCGTGCGCCGGGTGGCCGAGCTGCACGGCGGCAGCCTGCGCGACGCGCCCGGAACCCTGGGCGGGGCCTGCCTGCGGGTCAAGCTCGGCTGAGCGCCGGCCGCCGTTAATGCTGCGCCAACCCTGGAAGCTCTCGTGCCTGGGAGGGGTTAAAAGTGTTACGGTAGTAGCGTGCGCCTGATCATCGCCGACGACCACCCGCTCTTCCGCATGGGCCTGCGGGCGGCCCTCGAGCTGCAGGGCTACGAGGTCGTGGCCGAAGCCAGCGACGGCCTCAAGACCGTGCAGGGCGTGCGGGAACTCGACCCCGACGCAGTGCTGCTCGACATCCGCATGCCCGAGCTCGACGGCCTGGGCACGGCACGCCGCCTGCGCGAGGAAGGTTACGCGGGGCTCATCGTCATGCTCACCACCTTCGGGGAGCCCGCCCTCGTCTACCAGGCCGCCCAGGCCGGCGCCGACGCCTACTGGTCGAAGGAGATGCCCCCCGAGGAGCTGGGCCAGCGCCTGGGCCGGCTCGCGCAGGGCCTCGAGCCCAGACTCCAACTCCCCGACCTCCCCACCCTCAGCCCGCGGGAGAAAGAGGTCCTGACCCAGCTCGCCAAGGGCCAGTCCACCAAGGAGATCGCCCGCGACCTCAGGCTCTCGCCCGAGACGGTCAAGGACCACCTCGAGCGGCTGTACACCAAGCTCGAGGCCCGCAACCGCGTGGAGGCGCTCGAGCGGGCCAGGGGCTTGGGCCTGCTGTGAACATTCCCCCGGGAAGGGGTTGGTTTTAATGCGATTCTCCATTACTTTTGTTACAACATTAAGGAGATGTTCATGATGCAAAAATCATCAGGCGTAGCCCTGGTATCCGCGCTCATCTTCATGTTCATCGTCGTAATTTTCTTGAGCATCGTCGTAACCAACAGTGTCAACAGCCAACGAAACGCCACGGACTCGCTGCGTACCTCCCAGGCGCAATTCGCCGCCGAAGCGGGATTGGACGATGCGGTGGCCACGGTGTGGCACCGGCTATGGGGTACTACTATCCCACCCGAGCAGCGCAGCCTCACGCGCTATGCCGCCGAGCTAGCGAAGGCTCCCTTAAACCTAGGTGCCGAGGGCGCGACCTACCGGAGTTCAGTATCTACTTTGTCCTCAGGCTCTAGCTACTCCTACGAAATCACCCGACTAGCGGATGTCAAAGCGAACGAGGTGCTTGAAGCGGTCGTATTGCGAGTGAAGGCTGTGGGTATGCTGCCCGACGGACGTACCACCCGGGTGCTTCAGTCCGACTTTACCGTGCGGAGGGGCTTCTTCCCCTTCGACTTTGCTCTCCTCACCAACAAGGCTGAGTGCATCTTCTGTCATGCTGACATTAAAAGCCTTGATGCCCTGCTGGGCGACCCAACTTCGGATCCCGACTCGTGGTGGGACCGAACAAAAGTAGGGGTCCTCAGCAGCCTGATCATGCGTGGTGGTGAGCATGCCGGGACAGTTAGCGGCTCCCTACTGACTCGAGGTGATGTCTATCAGCAGGGGGGTAATGCCGGAGTTTCGGATCTACTCTACACTACAATGACGGTCGGGCAAGACAGGATCAGCCAAAATACCGCGACTGCTATTAATTCCAGCCCAGAGTACCAGGCAGATTGCAGAACGGAGCCCAACGACTGCAAAACCAAGCGAGCGTTATACCTTAATTACCCTACCGGCAGCAGCTCGAGTGACTTCCCCGATGGTGAACTACCCAATAGCTTTCCTCTTCCTATACCCGACGCTAACAACAATCGCTTGATTGATGAAAGCGAATGGACAGATGCAGTGGACGAGAGCGTTAGCGGCGTCAGCGACGCTTATCCGCCTGGTACCATAACTGCGGACATGCAGGTGCTTATAGGCCTGGGCACTCCTTCATGGGGTGGTAGCAGTCAGACCAAGACCTCAGAGGAATTAGGAAAGTTGCCTAGTATCCGTGAAGACAATGGGAGACCGGCGAATGTAGTAGTCCTCGATGGCAGTAATAACCCTATCCAAGTTACAGGGACTGTATTCATCAACGGGGATGTGATCATCCGGGGAAAAGTTCAGGGCAACGGGACAATCTTGGCAAGGGGAAACATCTACGTTTTGGGCGATCTCACTTACGACTGTAGCCGATCGCAGCAGAACTCTCAATGTGATTACAAAGATCCGAGCAAGCTTCCCCAGCTCAGCCTTGTTGCAGGCGGTAGTATCCTTGTTGGGGATTACGTGACTGTTACCACGCTTGACAATGACACCCTCGACCTCCTTAAGGCAGGCAACGTCCAAGAGACTTTCTCATATTGTAAGAACAACCCGCCAGACGTGACTCGGTGTGGTTCGGACCTCAGCTCGTCCCAACCCAACTTCGCATTGGTGCAGCTGGCTAACTGGAACCGTGACGAGCTCTGGAAGGCGCTGAATAACCCTGACGGCTATACGCCGCGTTTCTACACATATGGGGAGAGTGAGGTGTACTACACGAACAACTGTGGACACAACTCTCAGGACTACAGTGCCTACAGATCGCTCACCGACGCAGCCAAGACGGGTGGAAGTGTCCGATTGTGTAAGGGAGATGCCGAGGCTGGTGATCCTGAATCGATCCCAAGTACTCTGCCCGCAAACGTGGCGAATGCAGTTAAGATTGACCTCAACCCCAAGTCATTCACGGCGGAAGCCATCAAGAACTTGTGGCTTGAGAGCGTCCAAGGCCGCCCGGTCGGGGCCCTGCGTACGGATGGGCTGCTGTACTCAGCCAACGCAGTTTTCTCGATCATGCACAGCGACAATCCCGGAGCGGTAGCCAAAGGTCAATGGGATCTCCGCGGGGCCTTGGTGGCCCCTGACACAGGCATTTTGACACCAGGGCCTTGTGCTGCTGCTAACACTGCCAGAACCTGTGTGGTTGATGGCAGGGAATACGAGAACTATGGGCTGCGGATTTATCACGATAACCGCTTACGACCCCGTATCGCCCAGGATCAGAAGCTCGGTCTGTTCCGCAGCCAATGGCGGGTGGTACCTCGATGAGGAAAGCTGGACTTTCAGTACTGGAATTTCTGGTTGTCCTTATCGTCCTGGCGATACTGCTCACCCTAGGTGTGGTCGGGTATCAGAATTACCGCCAGAATCTTCTAATCCGCCAAGCCGCGGCCCAATTCGCTGCGGATCTCCTCTACTGGCGCTCCCAGGCGCGCAAGACCTCGCTCAGCTATCAGGTTCAGGTCACGCCCGATTCGAACACGTACCAAATAGGGGAGTATGACCCGGATGATCCGGACGGTTTCAGGGGCGCAACCGAAACCAAGACCCTTCCTCGTGGTACACAGTTCAGTAGTGCTACAGTCCCGAAGTTCCAATTTTACGCGCCCTACGGTATCACCGCGGCTGCTAACAACTCCATCGAAATACGAAGCAGCACCGACCGGAGGCTGCGGGTAAACCTTGTCGGTGTGACAGCAAAGGTGGTAGTCCGTGCGCCGTGATGGTCTCACGCTCATTGAAGTGCTGGTCGCGTTGGTGATTATCGCAGTCACTACAATGCTGCTGGGGTACTTCATCAGTGGGTTTACTGCAACCAGTACCTCCCGTAGTGACACCCAGGCCCAGGTGTTCGCCCGCAGCTACTTCGAGGCTGTGCGCTCGGAATGGTCTACACCCCTGGACTTTAGGAACAAGCCCCTCCCTGACCCCGCTACCCTCGCTAGCCTCCCCTCAGGGTTTAGGGTCCTTAACTACTCTGTGACTAGCGTGGAAACCGTGGGCACTGACGAAGTGTTACGTGACGTTCGCATCGAAATCCGCGACCCTAAGGGTAAGGTCTCGGTCTTCGAGACCCGGGTGGTCAAACCGCCGTTCTAGGAGCATCGCATGGTCTACAAACGCCAAGGCTTCACCCTCCTCGAACTGCTCCTTGCCTCGGTCATAACGCTCCTTCTGCTGGGGTTAGTCGCCCAGGGCCTCCGCAGCAGCGGGGATACTAGCCGCTACGTGCAGAGCAGCCAGACGATGCTTGAAGAACTCCGGTTCGCCGGCAACCTCATCGGCGATTACCTCTCTACGGCAGCATTCATTTACCCCGTCGGCGTCACACTGACCCTTAATACGCCCGAGAGCTATACCGTTCGCAACCCGTTGACCAACAACAACACCTGGACTGTCGGGACCGACCCCATAATCGCCGCTATACTCTCCCCCCGAGATCCTGGTGTCAAGTGCTCGGAAACGGTGAGTTCCGGCCCACCGAGAACAGGCCCCCAAGGATGCTATCGCTTTATGGCAGTCTATCCCCTCAAGCGTAGCTGGGTCGTACAGAACGCTTCCGGTGCGGAAAATCCTGGGTCCGACCCCGAAAACAACGACAAATGGGCGCTTTATATCTACGAGAGGAATCTGTCGGGGATAACAGATTTAAATGAGAGAACCGTCATACCAACAGCTATAACGGGCAGCTCAGGAAACCTGCTCGCCGATTACATCAAGCCAGGTGACGGCCTGACGGTGGGCTACGAGAAGTGCCTCGACTTCGAGGGCAAGGATATCGCGAGCTTGGGACCATGCAACCCATCATCAAGGATTGACATCTACAGCAGCGTCGCTCGAGTCAGCTTCGCGCTCGCGGGCCAGGTCACTATGAAAGGCAAGAGCTACACCTTCCCCGGCCCGACTCAGCCACTGGTGTTCCAGGTCGGGGCGCGCAACTTGGTCATCCGTAAATAATCACTGCTAGGCGGGTAGGAGTCTCGCCTTGGTATACTTAGCTTACGTGAAACTCCTTATCACCATCGTCCAAGACGCCGACGCCCCGGGACTCATCAAAGCGCTGGGCGAGATCGGCATCCAGAGCACCAAGCTCTCGAGCACCGGCGGCTTCCTGCGCGAAGGCAACACCACGCTGCTCATCGGCCTGGAGGAGCACCAGCTCGAGGCCGCCAAGGAGCTCATCCGGGAGAAGTGCCGCACCCGCACCCGCCTCATCACGCCCGGCGTGCCCCTGGCCGAGGCCCCCGACCCCTTTTTGGCCCAGCCGGTCGAGGTCAAGGTCGGGGGGGCCGTGGTGTTCGTGCTGACGGTTGACGAGTTCGTGAAGGTCTGAGCGGCATGCGCCTGGTTTTTCTGCTCGGCGCCGTCCTGCTGGGGCTGGCGCAGGCGCAACTGACGTACCCGGTCGAGCAGTTCGCCAAGGCCCTCGAGGTGCGGGCCACGGGCTCGAGCTGGGCCTACGGCAGCGCCCGGGTACAGGTCCAGAGCCTGAATAAGCGGCTGTACAAGGTCTCCTACCAGGGGCCCGCGAACGACCCCGGCCGCGCCGGTGAGGTGCTCGCGGCCGCGCTGGGCAACCCGCAGATCCGCCAGGCGTTCGCCGGTTACGTCAAGGCCAACGCGGGCAGCCTCAAGGGGCGCGGGCCTGTCAGCGTCAAGGTGGCCGACGGCTTCGACTTCCGCCTCGAGCTCGCCGCGAACCTGAGCTTCGCGCTCTCGCCCGTGGAGCGCCACGACTTCGGCCCAGACCGCTACCTCCTCGGCGCCAAGGGGCCCGTCATCCGGGTCTTCTCCGACTTCGAGTGCCCCTTCTGCCGCCGCTTCGCCTTCGAGGTCATGCCGGAGCTGGTGAGGGCTTACGTCCGGAAGGGGCAGGCCCGCGTCAGCTACCGCCACTTCCCGCTGGTGGAGATCCACCCGCGGGCCACCCAGGCCGCCCAGGGCAGCGAGTGCGCCGCCCAGCAGGGCAAGTTCTTGCTGTACCACGACCTGCTGTTCGTGCGGGGCCTCGAGGTGCGCGAGCGGGCCGAGGAGCTCGGGCTCGACCTCCGGCGCTTCGAGCGCTGCCTGGCCGACCCCGCCACGCGCCAGGTCGTGGAGGAGGAGCGCCGCCAGGCCCTGCGGCTGGGGCTCCAGGGGACGCCGACCGTCTTCGTGGGCCCTTTTCAGCTACCCAATGCCTTCGACCTCGAGGCCTACGGGCGCTATCTGGAGATGGCCCGGGCCCTGCGCTGAAGCCCCGCTTGACAGAGCGCGCGGAGTTGGCTAGACTTGTGAACGCTGTCAGGCGCAGAACCTGACGCGAAAAACTCGCCTCCATAGCTCAATTGGTAGAGCTCCCGACTCTTAATCGGTAGGTTCCAGGTTCGAGCCCTGGTGGGGGCACCAGACAACACCCCAGGACTGCGTTCCTGGGGTCTTTCTTTGCAGCCGGAACGGCTTCTCGCCCCCACCCTGCGGCTATTCCTAACGAAGGCCAAATCCTGCGACCGGCCGCGTGGCCCGGTTCGCCGGGGGAAACGGTGTCCGGGGCGCTGGAAGGCAGGGAGCAGGGCGGTACGTGAGGATTATCCAAGTTGCCCGAGCCGACCCCGAGCGTTCCATGAGCCCCGTAGCCCGCCGCGAGAACCGTCCCTGGCGCTCCAAAACCTGCTATAAAGCCGGTTCATGGCCGATGTGCAAATCACCCGGGCGGCTCTAATTTCGCGTGATACCATTAGCGCGTCTCGTGGGAAGGCTGATTCATTCCATACTTAACCGCATGTCGCTCATCCCCCAGGCCCACCGGTGGGCCTCGCTGTTGGGGATGGTGGTCTGGGGGTACGGCTCGAGGGAGCTGGGCGCGACCCAGACCCTGGGCCTGTTCGGCTTCATTCCCCTCTTGCCCTGGGTGTGGCGCGACGGGCGGCACAGCCTGGCGTGGCTGGTGCCGCTGTACCTGGGCTACATGGGCACCCTCTTCGCCTTCCGGCACCGCGCGCTCGAGCCCGACTTCATGCCCCACGGCGTGCTCCCCAGCGTGATGGCGCTGGTGCTGCTGGCGCTGTGGCGGCAGCGGGAGTTGCGCCAGCAGGTGCAGATGCAGGAGACCCTGCGGCAGATGCAGGTGCTCGAGGAGGGCTCCATCGACATCAGCGCGGCGCCCGACACCGCCGAGCTCGTGGAGACCGGCGTGGAGGCGGTAGCCAGGCTCGAGGTGGCCCCCCACATCGCCTTCGTGCGCTTCCGCGAGGGCAAGCCGGTGGTCATCAGCGCGCGGGGCGACCTCAAGCGCTACCAGGGGCGCAAGCTGCCGCGCCAGCAACTGAGCATGCGGGCCACCCTCACCGACTCCTTCTCGCTGGGCAGCTACCTCGAGGGCGTGCCCGAGAGCACCAAGTGGTCGAGCGCGGCCGTGCCGGTCTCGGCCCGCCAGGGCCGCTCGCTGGGCGTGCTGATCTTAGCGCGCGACGGGGCCAAGCCCTTCCAGTCCGACGAGAAGGCGCTCGCCACCTCGCTCGCGCGGGTGATGGGGGCGCAGCTCGGCCAGATGGAAGCGCTGCAACAGCTCGAGGCCGCCTACGACGGCACCCTGCTGGCGCTGGGGGTGGCGCTGGAGTACCGCGACCACGACACCCAGGGCCACACCCACCGGGTGGCAAGCTGGGCCGACCGGCTGGCCGCCCAGCTCGGCATCGACACCCGCGACCGCGAGTACCTGCGCTGGGGGGCCTACCTCCACGACATCGGCAAGCTGGGCGTGCCCGACCGCATCCTCCTTAAGGAGGACCAGCTCACCCCCGAGGAGTGGCAGCTCATGCGCATGCACGTGCACATCGGCTACGAGATGCTGTGCAAGGTGCCCTTCCTGCCGCGCGAGACCCTCGAGGTCGTGCGCTACCACCACGAGGCCTGGGACGGGCAGGGCTACCTCGAGGGCCTCAAGGGCGAGGGCATCCCCCTGCTCGCGCGCGTCTTCGCCGTCGTTGACACCTTCGACGCGCTGAGCCACCCCCGCCCCTACAAGGAGGCCTGGCCCCGCGAGCGCATCCTCGACGAGCTCGAGTACCAGCGCGGCCGCAAGCTCGACCCCACGCTGGTGGACACCTTCTTAGACCTCGACCCCCTGAGCGAGCTCCCCGCCGTGGTCGGCGAGCGCGAGGCCCGGCCGGTACAATAGCCGCGTGTCCACGCTCTTCCCCCCGCTCCCCGAGCCGCCCCGCCGGGCGCTGCTCGAGGCCGACCTCCCCGAGGGCGAGCCCTGGGGCTGGCGGCTGGCCGCGCTGCTGCTGGAGGCCGAGGACCTGGCCCGCAAGCTGCTGACCCAGGGGCTCAGCCCGGGCTTGGCCCAGGTGATCGAGGACGAACTGCTGGCCCTGCGCCAGCGGCTGCACGTGCTGCGCACCTCCGACCGGCTGGCGAGCTTCGGGCTGCGCCCGCCGCTCCCGGCCGAGGTCGCGGCGCTGGAGGTGCTCGAGGAGGGCGACGCCCAGAGCCTGCTGCACCTCTACCGCCAGCACGGCTACGGCGCCTTCGCCCGCCACAGCGCCTACCTCTTCGGGGGGCGGCTCGAGGCCGTGCCCAACCCCGACCCGGTGAGCTTCGCGGCCCTGGTGGGCTTCGAGCGGCAGGTCGCGGCGCTGCGCACCAACGTCGAGCGCTTCCTGGAGGGGCAGCCCGCCCTGTCCACGCTGCTGTACGGGGCGCGCGGCTGCGGGAAGTCCACGGCGGTGAAGGCCCTGCGCACCGCCTACGCGGCGCGGGGGCTGCGGCTGGTGGAGGTGCTGTACCCGGGGCTCGGGCAGCTACCGGCCCTGCTCGAGGTGCTGCGCCCCCTCCCCCACAAGTTCGTGCTCTACCTCGACGACCTGGCCTTCAGCGCCGAGGACCCCGGCTTCCACCAGCTCAAGGCCCTGCTGGAGGGCGCGGTGTACCAGCGCCCGGCCAACGTGCTCGTCGTCGCCACGTCCAACCGCCGCAACCTCATCAACGAGTCCTGGGCCGACCGCCCCGACCCCGGCTCCACCGACCCCGCCGCCTGGGACACCCTGCAGAACAAGCTGGCGCTGGCCGACCGCTTCGGCCTGGTGCTCACCTTCCCCCCCTTCGACCAGCAGGGCTTTTTGCGCACGGTGAGCTACCTGCTCGAGCGCGACCTCGACGACGCGACCCGGCAGGCCGCCTTGCGCTTCGCCCAGGAGGGGCGGGGCTTCTCCGGCCGCACGGCGCGGCAGTTCGCCGACTGGCACCGCTGATGGGCCGGGTGCTCTCGCTGCACGCGGGCGGCGAGCGCGGCCTGCCCCGCCCGGCGCGGGAGTCGGTGCGGCTGCTCGAGGGCTTCGGGGTCGAGGGCGACCGCAAGGCGGGCAAGCGCCCCGACCGGCAGGTGCTGCTGCTGGGGCAGGCCACCTACGGCTTCCTGGCCTCGCAGGGCCTCGAGCTGCCCTACGGCTCGCTGGGCGAGAACGTCGTGCTCGACTTCGACCCCATGGGCCTCGAGCCCGGGACCCGGCTGCAGGTGGGGGAAGCGGTGCTCGTCGTCACCCTGCGCTGCAGCCCCTGCGCCCACCTCTACGCCGCCTACCCCGCCCTCAGGGGGCTCGCCGGCGGGCGGAGGGGCATGCTGGCGCGGGTGGAGCGGGGAGGCAGTATACGTTCGGGCGACCCGGCCGGGCTTATCCTGGACGGGTGAACGTCCCGCTCGAGGCCCAGGTCCAGACCTACCTGGAGATCTACGACCCCCTGGGGATGGCCGAGCTGACCCCGCCGGAGACCCTCTACGGCCCGGTGGCCGCGGAGGTCGTCGCGATCATGGGCCAGAGCGCCAGCCCCGAGGAGCTCGCCGCGGGCGTGCACCGGGTGCTCTACCTCAGCTACGGCACCCAAGCCGGGCACGCGCGCAACTACTTAGGCCTCGCCCAGGACCTCTGGAGGCTCAAGCAGGCCCAGAGTGCGGGCTGACACCATGGGGCCGGGGGCCGGAAAGTAGAATCCAGGGCATGAGCCACGAGGAACGCCTGGCCCAGTTGCCGCCCAAGCTCCAGCAGGTGGTCAAGACCCTGGGGTCGGCCCCCAAGGTCCTCAAGACCGAGATGCTGCTGGAGTTCGCCAAGAAGATGCCGCCCCTGCCCGAGGGCATGGAGGCCAAGCTCGAGCAGGTCCACGAGTGCACCACGCCCTTCTTCGTCCACGCCGAGCTCGAGGGCCCCGCCGTGCACCTGTTCTTCGACGCGCCCAAGGAGGCCCCCACGGTGCGGGCCTTCGCCGGGATGCTGGCGGAGGGGCTGGAGGGGGAGTCGCCCGAGACGGTGCTGAGCGTCCCCGAGGACTTCTACACCCTCGCCCGCCTCGAGGAGGTGGTGACGCCGCTGCGCCTGCGGGGCTTGCAGGCGGTGCTCGCCCGCATCAAGCGGCAGGTGCGCGAAGCCGTGAGCGCGTGAGGCCCGCCCCCGGCCCCTTCTGAGGACTACCTGGGCGGGGAACACCCCTACGACGGGGTTTCGCCCGTCGGGTGGCGGCTTTCGGTGTACCCGCCGGTCCTGCGCGGGGGGCGGGTGCTGGTGGGGGAGCCCGCCTTCGCCCCCGGGCGCTGGGAGCTGCCCGGCGGCGGGAGGTGAGGGCGTGAGACGCTGATAGTCGATAGCGGATAGCCCATAGCTGATAGTCGGGCGCGGGTCGTACGTCGTACGTCCTACGCCGTACGCCAGACGCCAAACGCAAGACGCTTTGGCCCTCGACCCTAGACCCTTGACGCTGGCGGGGAGGGGTTCCCCACGGGCTTTCCGCCTCCCTACACAGTCCCAGCCCTGGGCTTCCGTCTACGCTGCCTGTGCCTGCGCGGGGTGGGGGCGGCGGGGCGGGTGAAGGGGCGCTCGTAGGCGGAGCGTTCGTAGGTTTTGCCCTGGTGGGTGACGAGGCCGGCGTCCTCGAGCTCGAACAGGATCCGCAGGGCGCCCTGGAGGGTGCGGCGGGGGGCCTCGCCGGCCAGCAGGACGGCGCCGCCGGCGCGCTCGCCGGTGAGGGAGCCCTCGCGGCTCCAGAAGTGCCAGAGGCCGAGCTCCACGTCGGCGAATACGGGAACCCCGCCCTGCACCACGGCGTGGCGGTAGGGGTGGGGCCGGTAGAACTCGGCGGCGTAGTGCTGGTGGAGCCCGTCCTCGAGGGCTTGGAGGTCGGCGCGGAGGCGGGCCCGTTCGCGCTCGCTGAGGCCGGGGTGGTCCAGGCGTTCGCGCAGGGCCAGGCGCTCGGCCTCGAGGTCGCGGTCTTGTGCCGGGGCTTCGGGCTCGTGGGGGGGTTCGCCGTAGGGGTTCTGCCGCAGGGCGGGCTTGCCCAGCATGGCGGCCTCGGCCTCGCGGTAGCTGGGGTACTCGACCAGGCGCCCCCCCTCGATGCCCCAGAAGCGGGTGGCGACCTTCTGCACCAGGGCGCGGTCGTGGGAGACGAAGAGCAGGGTGCCGGGGTAGTCGGTGAGGGCGCGCTCGAGCGCCTCGAGCAGCTCGAGCTCGAGGTGGTTGGTGGGCTCGTCGAGCACCAGCAGCCCGGCCCGCAGCCCCGAGAGCAGCGCCAACCCGGCCCTAGCCCGCTCCCCGCCCGAGAAGCGGCTGGGGGGGTCGAACCAGTGGGGCGGGCGGAAGCGCATGCGGCCGAGCATCACGGCGGCGCGGGCCTCGCCGAAGCGCTCGCGGAACTGCTCGAAGAGGCCCTTGTCGGGCTCGAGGCCGTGCAGGTGCTGGTCGAGGTAGGCGGTGCGCACCCCGGGCATGACCTCGCGCTCCCCGGCGTCGGGCCACTCGCGGCCCAGCAGCAGCCGCAGCAGCGTGGTCTTGCCCGCCCCGTTGGGGCCCAGCAGGGCGATGCGGTCGCCGCGGAAGACGCGCAGGTTGACGCCGTGCAGCACGGGCTGCTCGCCGTAGCGCTTCTCGAGGTCGCGCACCTCGGCCACCAGGCGCGGCGTGCCCTCGGCGGCGATCTCGAGGCTCCAGCGGCGCTCGGGGGGCAGGGGGTCGGGGGCTTCGATGCGCTCGGCGCGCTGCTCGAGCTGGGCCTTCTGGGCGCGGCGGCGGTCCTGGCCGGGGCGGCGGCGGTCGGGGAGGGCCTCGAGCAGGCGCGCGCGCTCCTTCTCGGCCTCCTTGCGGGCCTTCTCGACGGTGCGCTGGATGCGCTCCTTCTCCTGCAGGTAGGTCGCGTAGCCGCCCGCCACCCGGATGAGCTGGGCGGCCTCGAGGTGGTAGACGGTGCTGGCGACGCGGGCCAGGAGGGCGCGGTCGTGGGAGATGAGGCCCAGCGCGCCGGGGTAGGCCAATAGCAGGTCTTCCAGGCGCAGGCGCATCCGCAGGTCGAGGTGGGTGGTGGGCTCGTCCAACAGCAGCACCTCGGCGCCGGAGAGGAAGGCCATCGCCAGCCCCAGCCGCACGCCCTCCCCGCCGGATAGCCCCGACACCTCGCGCTCCCACAGCTCCTGCCCCAGGCCGAAGCCGGCCAGGGTGCGGCCGACGCGGCCCTTCCAGAAGCTCAGCTCGCGCACCCGCTCCCAGGCGGGTGCGCTCTCCTCGGGAGTGACCTGCCCCAGCGCCTGCTCCGCCGCCCACAGCGGCGTGCTGCGGTAGGCCAGCTCCCAGACGCTACCCCCCTTGGGCCGGAAGTCCTGGGGGAGGTAGAAGACCCGGGTGCCCCCCAGGCGCTCCAGGCGGCCCCCGTCGAGGCTCTCCCGGCCCGCCAGGATGCGGAACAAGGTGGTCTTGCCCGCGCCGTTGGGGCCGATGAGGACGGCCTTCTCGCCCCGCGACAGCCGGAAGCTGGCCCGGCTCAGGAGCTTGCGCTCGCCGAAGTGCTTCTCGGCCTCGAGCAGCCGCAGGTAGACCGGCGCCGACATCGTTCAGCCCGCGAAGGGGAATCGCGCGACTTCGACGAGGTCGCCGTCGGTGTTGTCTTGCACCAGGGCGGCCTCGCGCAGCACGAAGGACTTGCGGCGCGGCGGGGGCAGGGTGCGGGCGAGTTCCTGTGCCGCCTCGGGGCTGAGCCCCAGCGCCAGGGTGAGGTGGGGGATGTAGCTGGGGCCTTCGATCTCCTTGAGGGGCGGGGCCAGGGGCTCGAGGGCGTGGTGCAGCTTGCGGAAGGGGGCGCCGCCGTAGGCCCGCAGGTACACCACCCCCTGCGGGAAGCTGGCCCATCCCCCCAGGCGCAGCCGGAAGGGGGCGTGGCTGCGCAGGATGCCCTGCACCGCCTTCCTCAGCGACTCCTCGCCGTGTTCCCACTCGAAGGGCTGGCGCAGGTTGAGGTGCGGCGGGCCGAAGCCCTTGACCCGGTGCTGGCGCTGCAGCTCGAGCAAGAACTCCCCCAGCTCCTCGGGGGGCCAGACCAGGATCCCGTACACATGCGGCAGTATACAGGCTGGGCCAAAGTAACCAGGAATCTTCCTATCGGCAGGCTATTCTTGGGCTTAAGGGATGACGACGGAGCAACGCCTTTTCGCCACCTTCCTGCGCCGGTCGGTCTGGGCCTACTTCTGGGGCTCGCTCGCGGTACTGCTCAACGCGCTCATCGTCCACGGGCTCTACTTCGCCTGGGAGCCCTGGGCCTGGCTGTACGCGGCCGGGCTGGGCGTGCTGGTGAGCGTGCCGATGGCCGCGGCCGACCTGTGGCTGGCCCGCCGCCAGCTCGCCCCCGCGCGCCGGGTCTTCGCCGAGGGGGGCGGGGGGCTCGAGGCCGCCCGCGCCGCCTACCACGCCCTGAGCCTGTGGCCGCTGCTCTCGGCCGGGCGGGTGATGGGGCCGCACCTGCTGGCGATCCTGGCCGCCTTCTTCCCCCTGGTGCACCTGGCCCACCGCTACGGCGGCTTCCCCACCGGGCCCGAAGCGATGCTCTACCTGCTGCCCTGGTACCCCCTCAACGCCGCGCTGCACGCCACCGTCGAGTACCTGGTGGGCGCGGCCGAGTCCCAGCGCCTGCTGGCCCACCTGCGGGCACGCCACGGCGACGCGGGGGTGGCGTGGTCGCGGCTGCGGGTGCCCTTCCTGGTCAAGGTGCTCGGCGTCATGGTGGCGCTGGGCCTGCTGCCGCTGGGGCAGGTGGCCCTGCTGGCCTACTTCAAGCTCCAAGGCTACGGCACCGCCCCCGACCCTGCCGCCCTGCCCGCGCTCATCGCCTGGGGGCTGGCGTCGGGGCTGGCGCTGGTGCTGGCGGGCGGGGTGCTGCTGTCGCGGGAGGTGGCCCGGCCGCTGCGGGCGGTGCTCGAGGCCATGCGGCAGGTGCGGGCCGGGCAGTCCGGGGTGCGGGTGAGCGCCATCGCCTGGGACGAGCTCGGCGACCTCACCGAGGGCTTCAACGCGCTCTCGCAGGCCCTCGAGGTCGAGCGCCAGCGCAACCAGGACCTCTACCGCGACACCGTGCACGCCCTCTCGGCCGCCATCGACGCCCGCGACCCCTACACCCGCGGCCACTCCCAGCGGGTGGGGGCCTACGCCCGCCTCATCGCCCGGAAGCTGGGCTGGAGCTCCCAGCAGGCCTACCAGCTCTACATCACCGGGCTGCTGCACGACATCGGCAAGATCGGGGTGCCCGAGCACGTGCTCAACAAGGCGGGCAAGCTCGACCCCGACGAGCGCGAGCTGGTCGAGGGCCACACCCTCATCGGCTACAACATCGCCCGCCAGGCCCGCGCCCTCGAGCCCCACCTGCCGGGCATCCGCCACCACCACGAGCGCATGGACGGCAAGGGCTACCCCGACGGGCTCAGCGGCGAGGCCATCGGGGCCGAGGCCCGCATCCTGGCCGTGGCCGACGTGTGGGACGCGCTCACCAGCCGCCGCCCCTACCGCCGGGCCCTCAGCCCGCAGGAGGCCTACCGCCAGTTGCAGCTCGAGTCCCTCGACCCCCGCGCCGTGCGGGCGTTGTGGGAGCTGTGGCAGGAGGGGGCGCTCGAGGAGCTGCTCGAGGACGCCCGCCAGAGCAACCCCGCCCTCGGCGGCCTCAGCGCTCCCCCTCCTCGGCCAGGCTCCGCGCCCGCAAGGCCAGATGAAGGCGCGCCAGAGTTTCGGGGCTCTTGAGCGAGGCCCCCAGCCGCTCCTCGATCTTCTGCAGCCGGTAGCGCAGGGTGTTGGGGTGCACGTGCAGGGCTTCGGCGGTGGCGGCGAGGTCGCCGGAGTGCTCGAGGTAGCGCTCGAGGGTGCGCAGTTGCTTGGGCGGCACCGGCAGGAAGCGCTCGACGAGGGCCTTGAGGTCCTCGGGCGACTGCTGCAGCAGCACCCAGGCCACCGGGTCGAGCTGCCCGAAGCCCAGCGCCTCCCCCGCCCGCGCGGCCTTGAGCGCGATCAGGGCCTCGCGGTAGGCGGCCTGCACCTCGGAGGGGTCGTGGTGGACGGCCGAGTAGCCCAGCCGCACCCCCTCGGGCGCGGTGGAGAGCAGGCCCTGCACCTCGCGGGCCACGTCGTGCACCTGCCACACCGCCACCGCCCGCGCCCCGCGCCCCGAGAGCAGGTAAGGCACGCCCAGGCGCTCGAGGTAAGCCCCCGCCGCCTGCTTGAGCCGCGCCAGCGCCTCGCGCCGGCGGGTCTCGGCCAGGCGGTGCCGCCCGAGGGGGGCCGGGGCCTCGAGGAGGGCCAGGGCCAGGGCCAGCCCCGGCTGCAGCCCGAAGGCCAACGCCCGCTCCGGCTCGGCCTCGCCCAGCAGCAGCTCGTCGAGGAAGGCCGCGCCCAGGCTCTCCTCCTCCGCCCGCTCGAGGCTGCGCTCGCGCGAGCGCAGGCGCAGCAGCCGGGCGGCCAGCTCCAAGAGCCCCGCCGTGCGGGCCAGCCGCCCGGCCTCCCCGTAGGCCACCAGCCGCCACTCGCCGGCCTCGAGGGCGAGGTGGCCCGGCCCGCGCCCCGCCTCCTTGGGGTGCTGCGCGGGGACCGCCCCGACCCAGGCCAGCACCTCCCCCCACGGCGCCAGCAGCGCCAGGGGGAGCCCGGTGACGGCGCCCAGGGCCTCGAGGAAGCTGCGGTTGTCGGCCAGGCGGGACAGGAGCAGCTCGAGGGTGCTGACCAGGCCCAGCGCTTCGTGGCTGCGGGCCTCGGCCAGCCGGCGGCGCCCCTCGTCGAGCGCGGTGGCGGGCGAGAGCCAGGGCGGCAGCAGGGCCAGCCCGTAGCCCGCGGCCACGCAGGTCTGCTCGAGGGCGGCGAAGTCCTCCTCCACCCGCACGAAGCACCCGGCCAGGTAGGGGCGCAGGCGCGGCACCAGGCGGGTCGAGGAGCCCACCAGCACCGCCCCCTGCACCAGCGAGGGGCGCTCGGCGGGCTCGAGCAGCGTCACCTCCTTGTCGCTGGGGACCCGGACCTCCAGGCGCAGGCTTTGGGCGAGCTCGTCGAATCGCATAAGACTCCAAACCGGAGCGGTTGTTTTGTCATTATCCACCAAGACCTGGAGGACCATTAGCCCCGCGACCTGACTTGGCCCGGATAACTCGTACCGAAGAACAAATTTGACGGGGAAATTTGTATGTTCCCAAACTACCCGCCCGGGCGAGGCCGCCGTACCTTGGCGCTATCAACCCCAAGCGTGGTTGGGCTCGAGCCCACAGGAGGAGTCATGGCCCGTACCGGACAACAGTACATCGAAGCCTTACGGCACAACCCCCCCAACCTCTGGTACAAGGGGGAGAAGGTCGAAGACCCCGCCGCCCACCCGGTGTTCAAGGGGATCGTGCACAGCCTGGCGGCGCTGTACGACATGCAGCACGACCCGAAGCACCGCGACACCCTCACCTACGAGGAGGGCGGCGAGCGCTACGCCATGAGCCTGCTGCCCGCCCGCAGCAAGGCCGACCTCTCCCGCCGCAGCGCGGCGTACAAGCTGTGGGCCGACGCCAACTTGGGCATGATGGGCCGCTGCCCCGACTACCTCAACGCGGTGCTCATGGCCTACGAGCAGTCGGCCGACTTCTTCGGCGAGTTCGCCGACAACGTGCGCAACTACGTGCGCCACGTGCGCGAGAACGACCTCTCGACCACCCACTGCCTCACCAACCCCCAGGTGAACAGGGCCAAGTCGGTCACCGAGCAGCCCGACCCCTACATCCCCGTGGGCGTGGTCAAGCAGACCGCCGAGGGCATCGTGGTGCGCGGGGCCCGCATGCTCTCGACGCTCCCCACCGCCGACGAGCTCTTGGTCTTCCCCTCCACCCTGCTCAAGGAGGGCCCCGGGGCCGACAAGTACGCGGTGGCCTTCGCCATCCCCACCAACACCCCGGGGCTGCACTTCATCAGCCGCGAGAGCATGGCGGTGGGCGAGTCGAGCTACGACCACCCCCTCTCCAGCCGCCTGGAGGAGATGGACTGCCTCACCGTCTTCGACGACGTGTTCGTGCCCTGGGAGCGCATCTTCATCCTGGGCGACCTCCAGCGCTGCAACAACGCCTACGCCGAGACCGGGGCCCTGATGCACATGGCCCACCAGGTGGTGGTGCTCAAGAACGCCAAGACCGAGGCCTTCCTGGGGCTCGTCAGCCTCATCGGGGAGACCATCGGGGCCGACGCCTTCCCCCACGTGCAGGAGAAGATCGCCGAGCTCATCGTCTACCTCGAGGCCATGAAGGGCTTCTGGACCCGGGCCGAGGCCGAGGCCAGGCCCAACAAGTACGGCCTGTACTGCCCCGACCGCGCCGCGCTCGACGGGGCGCGCAACCTCTACCCCCGGCTCTACCCGCGCATCAACGAGATCGTGCAGCAGGTCAGCGCCTCCGGGCTCATCACCCTGCCCGGCGAGGCCGACTTCGAGGGGCCGGTGGGGCCGTACCTCGAGAAGTACCTCCAGTCGGCCACCCTGCCCGCGCGCGAGCGGGTGCAGCTCTTCCGGCTGGCCTGGGACATGACCACCAGCGCCTTCGGCGCGCGCCAGACCCTCTACGAGCGCTTCTTCTTCGGCGACCCGGTGCGCATGTACCAGACGCTGTTCTCGGTCTACGACAAGGAGCCCTACAAGGCGCGCATCCGCGCTTTCCTGGGCTGGAGCGAGCAGCCCAAGGAAGCCGTCGCGGGCGACTGATGGGCGCGGAGTCGCCCGCGGGAGAGACTATGGAAGCCGTGAGCCAACCCACCCTGAGCGAGCTGTTCAAGCGCGCGCTCGCGCGCTGGCCCAGCGGGGTGACCATCGTGGCCGCCGAGGCCGACGGCGAGCGCCGCGGCATGACCGCCAGCTCCTTCACCTCGGTGAGCCTCGAGCCCCCGCTGGTGCTGGTGTGCGTGGACGAGAACGCCAACCTGCTGGAGGTGCTCGAGCGCGGCGAGCGCTTCGCCATCAGCCTGCTGGCCGAGGGGCAGCAGGCCGTCTCCGACCACTTCGCCGGCCGCTCGAGCTCCGGCCTCGAGCCGCTGAGCCCCGACCTGTCGGTCGAGGGGGCGCTGGCGACGCTGTACTGCGCGAAGTGGCAGCTCTACCCCGGCGGCGACCACCGCATCGTGGTGGGGCGGGTGGAGGCGGTCCGGCTGGGCGGGGCGGAGCGGCCGCTGGTCTACTGGAACCGGGGCTACCGCACCCTGCGGTGAGCTTTCCAAAGGGAGGCACGACCATGGCGACGATCCCCAACATCATCCGCGTCGGTCACGGGGTGTTCTACGTGACCGACCTCGAGGCCTCGCGCCGCTTCTACGTGGACCTGCTGGGCCTCAACGTGTTGCACGAGAGCGCTTCGGCGCTGTACCTGCGCGGCAACGAGGACCGCGAGTGGACCTTGAAGCTCGAGCTCGCCCCCGAGGCGGGCATCAAGCACCTGGCCTACCGGGTGGCGGGCGAGGGGGACCTCGAGGCCTTGGTCGCCCTGGCCGAGGCCGAGGGGCTGCCCTGGCGCTGGGAGAGCGAGCAGGACCGCCCCAAGCTGCTGCGCCTGCAAGACCCCTTCGGCACCCCGGTGGCCTTCTACGCCGAGTCGGTGAAGTACCCCTGGCTGCTGCAGCGCTACGACCTGCACCGCGGGCCGGGATTGCAGCGCATCGACCACGTCAACGTCATCAGCCCCTGGGTGCAGGACACCCTGCGCTGGTACACCCAGCGGCTGGCCTTCCGCCTCACCGAGTACACCGAGGACGACGAGGGCCGCATCTGGGCGGCCTGGGTCCACCGGCGGGGCGGGGTGCACGACCTGGCCCTCACCAACGGCACCGGGCCCCGCCTGCACCACTTCGCCTACTGGATGCCCGACTCCGCCTCCATCCTCAGGGCCTGCGACATCCTGGCCGGGGCCATGCAGACCGACGCCATCGAGCGCGGACCCGGCCGCCACGGCATCTCCAACGCCTTCTTCCTCTACCTGCGCGACCCCGACGGCCACCGCATCGAGCTCTACACCTCCGACTACCTCACCGTAGACCCCGACTTCGAGCCCATCCGCTGGCACCTCAACGACCCGCGCCGCCAGACCCTGTGGGGCGCGCGCACCCCCAAGAGCTGGTTCCTCGAGGGCTCGCGCCTCGAGGCCTTCGGGGGCGGCTGGGTGGAGCTGCAGGATTCCGAGCTCCAGGGCCTCCCCCAGCACGTCATCTGAGGGCGAAATCTGTTGCCTGGGCTGCTTGACGGCGAAAAACCGTCATATTAGACTGGCGCAAACTTATACAAACGAATGTTAGTTTGGCATAAAAACTCAAACCTCAGGGGTGAAGGGTGAACGAACGCGTGGCAATCATCGGGGCAGGAACCATGGGGCGCGGCATCGCGCAGGTGGCCGCACAGGCCGGCCACCCCGTGCTGCTCTACGACCCCTACCCCCAGGCCCTCGAGAAGGCCCTGAGCGCCATGGGCGACGACCTGCGAAAAGCCGCCGAGAAGGGCCGCTTGGCGGGCACGGTCGAGGAGGTGTTGGCCCGCCTGCAGACCACCGGCGAGCTCGAGCGCTGCGCCGAGGCCGAGTGGGTGGTCGAGGCGGTGCCGGAGCAGCTCGAGCTCAAGCAGCAACTGCTGGGCAAGCTCGGGGAGCTCAACCCCCGCGCCGTGCTGGCGACCAACACCTCCACCCTCTCGGTCTCGGCCATCGCGGCGAAGGTGCCGCGCCCGCAGCGGGTGGTGGGGCTGCACTTCTTCAACCCCGCCCAGCGCATGAAGCTCGTCGAGGTCATCCCGGCGGTGCAGACCGAGGAGGCGGTGGTGGGGCGGGCGCTCGAGCTCGCCCGCCGCTGGGGCAAGGAGCCCGTGCGGGTGGGGGACTTCCCCGGCTTCTTGGTCAACCGGGTGGCCCGCCCCTTCTACGGCGAGGCCCTCCGGCTGCACGGCGAGGGCGTGCCCAAGGAGCACATCGACTGGGTCTTGCGGGGCCTGGGCTTCCCCATGGGCCCCTTCGAGCTGATGGACCTCATCGGGCTGGACGTGAACTACGCCGCCTCGCAGTCGGTGTTCAAGGGCATGTACGCCGAGCCGCGCTACCGCCCCCACGCCCTGCAGTACCAGCGCGTGGCGGCGGGGATGCTCGGGCGCAAGACCGGCGAGGGCTGGTATAAGTATCCACCCGGCCCCGCTGGCCTTCATCGTGGGGCCCAACGCCCTGGCCCAGGAGCTGCGCCGCCGCTTCCGCCACACCGAGGACGTGCGCGAGGCCGGCTTCGTGCTCGACTGCCGGGTGCTCCTGGAGCGCAAGGCCGACTTCCTCGAGGACCTCCCCGTCGTCACGCTGGCCTGGGGCCACTCCGCGAGCGCGGCCCGCCCCAACTACGGCGCCCGCCCGGTGGCGGGCTTCAGCCTGGTGCCCCCCCTGGGCGAGGCGACCGTGGTGGAGGTGATGGCCCCCCTGAGCGGGCCCAACGCCGCCTCGGAGGTGGCCCGGCGCTACTTCGAGGCCCACGGCCACCCCACCCTGCTGCTCCCCGACCAGCCCGGCGGCGTGGGCTTCCGGGTGCTGGCCCTGCTGATCAACGAGGCGGTCTCGGCCCTGGCCGAGGGCGTCGCCACCGCCGCCGACCTCGACAAGGCCATGCGGCTGGGCACCGGCTACCCGCGGGGGCCGCTGGAGTGGGCCGAGCTGATCTGGCTCAAGCCGCTGCTGCGGGCGCTCGAGGGCCTGCACGCCGAGCTCGGCGAGGACCGCTACCGGCCCCACCCCCTGCTGCGCCGCATGGTGGCGGCGGGGCTCGAAAGCTTCGGCAGTATCGCGGGTTTGACCGCCACGGCAAACCCCGTCGAAGAGCAAAGCGCTTAGGAGGACAGGCATGAAACGATGGTTCTTTCTTCTCGTCGCGGCCTTAGGTTTGGCCCTCTCCCAGCAGCCCGCCCCCCTCAAGATCGGGGTGGTGGTCTCGGCGACCGGGCCGGCGGCCTCGCTGGGCATCCCCGAGCGCAACACCTTCTTGCTGCTCGAGGAGGAGGTCAACAAGCGCGGCATCGGCGGGCGCAGGGTGCAGTTCGTCATCCTCGACGACGCCTCCGACACCACCCAGGCCGTGCGCAGCACCCGCAAGCTGATCCAGGAGGACCAGGTCATCGCCGTCATCGGCACCACCACCACCCCGGCCTCGCTGGGCATGATCGACGTGGTGGCCGAGGCCAAGGTGCCCATGATCTCGCTGGCCGCCTCCAAGGCCATCATCGCGCCCGTGGACGCCAAGCGCTCGTGGGTCTTCAAGACCCCCCAGACCGAGGAGCTCATGGCCCGCGCCATCGTCGCCGACATGAAGGAGCGCGGGGTCAAGACCGTGGCCTACATCGGCTTCAACGACGCCTACGGCGAGGGCTGGTGGACCTTCTTCGCCCAAGAAGCCAAGGAGGGCGGCCTCAACGTCGTGGCTAACGAGCGCTACGCCCGCACCGACACCTCGGTCACCGGCCAGGTCGTCAAGATCATCGCCGCGCGGCCCGACGCGGTGCTGGTGGGGGCTTCGGGCACCCCGGCGGTGCTGCCCCAGCGCACCCTCAACGAGCGCGGCTACAAGGGCCTGATCTACCAGACCCACGGCGTCGCCAACCCCGACTTCCTGCGCGTGGGCGGCAAGGACGTCGAGGGGACGCTGCTGCCGGCCGGGCCCATCCTGGTGGCCGAGCAACTGCCCTCCGGCTTCCCCTCCAAGAAGCCCGCCCTCGACTACATCACCCGCTACGAGACCAAGTTCGGCATCGGCAGCTACTCCACCTTCGGCGCCCACGCCTACGACGCCTGGCTCATCCTGCGGGCTGCCCTCGAGCGCACCCTCAAGAACGCCAACCCCGACAACCTCGCGGCCTTCCGCGCAGCCCTGCGCGACGAGCTCGAGGCCACCAAGAACGTCGTGGCCTCGCACGGGGTGTTCAGCTTCTCCAAGGACGACCACCTGGGCCTGCGCTTCCAGGACACCGCCGTGATGGTGCAGGTGCAGAACGGCCGGTGGAAGCTGGTGCGGATGTTCCGATGAGCAGCTAGCGGCCCGTAGCGGATAGCCGAGGGCGGTCCCCCGCGACCGGCTATCCGCTACCGGCTGTCCTGTGGATCTTATGGACTGGACCGTCTTCTCCTTCCTGGCCGCCGACGCCATCCAGAGCGGCACCATCTACGCGCTCTTGGCGCTGGCGCTGGTGCTGGTGTTCGCGGTGACCCGGGTGATCCTGGTGCCGCTGGGCGAGTTCTTGGTGTTCGCGCCCCTCACCTACGCCTTCTTCTTACCGCCCGCCGTCAGCGGGCTCGAGCTCGGCGGGCAGATCCCCGGCACGGCCTGGCTCTCGGCCACGCTGCTGGCGGTGTGGGCGGTGCTCGAGCGCGGCCACCCCCGCCGTGCGCTGGGGCTTTTGCTGGCCGCCGCCGGCGTGGTGGCTTTGGCCTGGGTGGGGGCCCGCGGGGTGCCGCCGTGGCTGGGCTGGCTGCTGGCGGTGCTGGTGGTGCTGCCGCTGGGGCCGGCGAGCTACCGGCTGTTCTTCGAGCCGGTGCGGAACGCGACCGTGCTGGTGTACCTCATCATCGCGGTGGGGCTGCACTTCGCCTACCAGGGGCTGGGGCTGGTGTTCTTCGGGCCCGAGCAGTACCGCCTCCCGGCCGTGTGGGGCGGGCAGACCACCGTCGGGATCGTCCCGGTGAACAACCAGGCCTTCCTGGTCTACGGCTTCGCCGTGCTGGCCATGGCCGGGCTGTACTTCTTCTTCACCCGCAGCCTCTACGGCAAGGCCCTGCGGGCCTGCGCCGTCAACCGCTACGGGGCGCGGCTGCTGGGCATCAGCCCCAGCCAGGCGGGCTACGTCTCCTTCGGCATCGCCACGCTGATCTCGGCGGTGGCGGGGATGCTGCTGGCCCCGCTGATCAACCCGGCCTACTTCCAGGGCTTCCTGCTGGGCCTCAAGGGCTTCGTGGCCGGCATCCTGGGCGGGCTGGTGAGCTACCCGCTGGCGGTGGTGGGGGCTTTGGTGGTGGGCGGCTTCGAGCAGTGGGCGGGGTACGCCTCGAGCGCCTTCAAGGACGCCTTGGTCTTCGCCCTGCTGCTGCCGGTGCTGCTGTGGCGCAGCCTGCGCAGCCACGAGATCGCGGAGGAGGAGTGATGCGCGCGCCGGTCGTCTGGGTCGCACTGGGGCTGGTGGCGGTGGCCCCGCTGCTGCTGTCGCCCTTCCCCTTCTACCTCACCCTCGCCAACTTCATCGCCTTCGGGGCGCTGGTGGCGCTGGGGCTCTACCTGCTCACCGGCATGGCCGGCATGACCAGCTTCGGGCAGGCGGCCTTCGCGGGCCTGTCGGCCTACGCCACCGCGCTGCTCACCACCGAGGCCGGGTGGAGCCCTTGGCTCACCCTGCCCGCCGGGGTGGCGGCGGCGGCGGCGGGCGCGGTGGTGCTGGGCGGCATCACCGTGCGGCTCAAGGGCCACTACCTGCCGCTGTCCACCATCGCCTGGGGCATGGCGCTGTACATCGTGCTGGGGAGCTGGACCGAGTTCACCGGCGGGCACACCGGGCTCACCAACCTGCCGCCGGTGTCCCTCTTCGGCCTCGAGCTGCGCGACTCCCGCTCCTTCTTCTACCTGTCGTGGGGCGCGGTGCTGCTGGGGGCGTGGGCGGCGTGGAACCTCACCAACAGCCGCGTGGGCCGCGCGCTGCGGGCCTCGAGGGGCGACGCGGTGGCGGCGGCGAGCTTCGGGGTCAACCCGGCGGTGCTCAAGCTGCAGGTCTTCGTGCTGGCCGCGGTCTACGCGGGGCTGGCGGGCTGGCTCTACGCCCACTTCCTGCGCTTCGTCAACCCCTCCCCCTTCAGCCTCGACGCCTCGATCAAGTACCTCATCGCCGCGGTGGCGGGCGGGGTGGGCAGCATCCCCGGCGTGATCCTGGGCGCGGGGCTGGTGACGGCGCTGGAGGAGTGGCTCAAGGACCTGCTTCCGGTGCTCTTCGGGCGCTCGGGCAACTACGAGATCATCGCCTACGGCCTGATCCTGGTGCTCATCCTGATGCTCGCCCCCAGGGGGCTGTGGCCCTTCGTCGAGCGCTACCTGCCCAAGGCCAAGCCCAAGCCGCTCGAGGGCAGCGGCCTGCCGGCGCGGGTGGGCGGCGGGAGCGCGGGCGAGGTGCTGCTCGAGGTGGACCACCTGGTCAAGCACTTCGGCGGGCTGGTGGCGGTGAACGGGCTGAGCTTCGAGCTGCGGCGCGGCGAGATCTTAGGCCTCATCGGCCCCAACGGCGCGGGCAAGAGCACCTGCTTCAACCTCATCACCTCGGTGCTGGCGCCCACCAAGGGCGAGGTGCGCTTCAAGGGGCAGGTCATCAGCGGCAAGGCCCCCTACGCCGTGCACCGGCTGGGGCTGGCCCGCACCTTCCAGCACCCCCACCTCTTCCCCGAGATGACCGTGCTCGAGAACGCCGCGCTGGGCACCTACGCCCGCACGGGCGCGGGCATCCCCCAGGTGATGCTGGGGCTCTCGCAGGCCGAGGAGAAGGCCGCGCTGGTCGAGGCCTACCGGGCGCTGGAGCGCGTGGGGCTGGCCCACATCGCCCACCACAAGGCCGACGGGCTGGCGCTGGGGCAGTTGCGGCTGCTCGAGATCGCGCGGGCCCTGGCCTCCAACCCCGAGGTGCTGCTCCTGGACGAGCCGGCAGCGGGCCTGCGGGCGGGCGAGAAGCGCCAGTTCGCCGCCCTGATCCGCAAGCTGGTGGGCGAGGGCGTGACCGTGCTGCTCGTAGACCACGACATGGACCTGGTGATGGGGCTGGTGGACCGCGTGGTGGTGATGCACTACGGCGAGAAGCTGGCCGAGGGCTCGCCCGCCGAGGTGCAGCGCAACCCCAAGGTGGTCGAGGCGTACTTGGGGGAGGCCGTGGCATGAACAGGGGCCAAGAACCCAAACGCCAAGCCCCCGCTCGTGGAAAGATGGGGGAACGGGTGCCGGGAGGCCCGGGGCGCGGGGCCCGTGGCCGGTGGTCGGGGGCTCCCCCCGCGAGCCGTTCCCTGGCGTTCGGCGCCCGGCCTTTGACGCCGGGCGCGACCGGAGGTCGCCCATGACCATCCTCGAAGTCAAGAACCTCACCGTGCGCTACGGCGCGGTCGAAGCCGTGCGCGACCTCTCGCTGCACGTGGCCGAGGGCGAGGCGGTGACGCTGATCGGCCCCAACGGCGCCGGCAAGAGCAGCACCCTCAAGGGCCTGGTGGGCCTGGTGAGCGCCTCAGGTAGCGTGAGCTACCGCGGGCGCGAGTTGCCCCGGCGCACGCCCGAAGCCCTGGCTGCCGCCGGGATGGTGCTGGTGCCCGAAAAGCGCGAGCTCTTCGCCTCGATGGAGGTGGAGGACAACCTGCTGCTGGGCGCGTTCACCCGGGTGCAGCGGCGCGAGGGGGGCGTCCGGGAGGACCTCGAGCGCGTCTACACCCTCTTCCCCCGCCTGCGCGAGCGGCGCAAGCAACTGGCGGGCACCATGTCGGGCGGGGAGCAGCAGATGCTCGCCATCGGCCGCGCGCTGATGGCCCGCCCCAAGCTGCTGATGCTCGACGAGCCGAGCCTGGGCCTGGCCCCCCTCATCGTGCAGGAGATCTTCCGCATCCTGGGCGAGCTGAAGAAGGAGGGCGTGACCATCCTGGTCGTCGAGCAGAACGCCCGCATGGCGCTCAAGCTCGCCGACCGCGGCTACGTGCTCGAGGCCGGCGAGCGGGTGATGGAAGGCCCCGCGCAGGAGCTGCTGCACGACCCGCGGGTGCTCGAGTCCTACCTGGGCATCCGCGCGAGGGAGGAAGCCGCCAAGTGAGCCTGAGCGACGCCTACATGGAATTGCTGGGCATAAAGGTCGAGGCGGTGGGCGCGGGACGGGCCCACCTCTCGGCCGTGGTGGGCCCCCAGCACCTCAACCTCCACGGCTCCTGCCACGGCGGCTTCCTCTACAGCCTCGCCGACGCCGCCTTCGCCCTGGCCTCCAACTCCCACGGCGTGGCGGCCGTGGCCCTCTCGACCCACATGGAATACTTCAAGCCGGCCAAAGCGGGCGACCGCCTCGAGGCCCACGCCACCGAGGAGAACCTGGGCCGCCGCACCGCCACCTACCGCATCGAAGTCCGGCGCGGCGCGGAGCGGGTGGCCTTGTTCACCGGCACCGTCTTCAGAAAGGAGGCCGCTGGCTCATAGCCGGTGGCGGTTAGCGAAAACGCTCGCGGCCACCGGCCATCAAACGTCAGCGTTCATATGGAAGCTTACATCATCGACGCAGTCCGCACGCCCGTCGGCAAGCACGGCGGGGTGCTCGCTTCGGTCCGGCCCGACGACCTGGGGGCCCTCCCCCTCAAGGCCCTCTTAGAGCGCACCGGCATACCCGGCGCCGACGTGGAGGACGTGTACATGGGCTGTGCCAACCAGGCCGGGGAGGACAACCGCAACATCGCCCGCATGTCGCTGCTGCTGGCGGGGCTGCCCATCTCGGTGGGCGGCTCGACGGTCAACCGGCTGTGCGGCAGCGGCCTCGACGCGGTGGCGAGCGCGGCCCGCGCCATCCTGGCCGGGGAGGGCCAGGTCTACATCGGCGGCGGCGTGGAGAGCATGAGCCGCGCCCCCTGGGTCATGCCCAAGGCCGAAAAGCCCTTCGCCACCGGCAACGTCACCGTCTACGACACCACGCTGGGCTGGCGCTTCGTCAACCCGCGCATGAAGGAGCTCTACGGCACCGACGCCATGGGCGAGACCGCCGAGAACCTGGCCGAGCAGTACCGCATCCCCCGCGAGGAGCAGGACCGCTTCGCCCTGCGCTCGCACCAGAAGGCCGTCCAGGCCCAGCAGAGCGGCGCCTACGACGGCCAGATGATCCCGGTGGAGGTCCGCGACCGCAAGGGCAACCTCGAGGCCGTCTGCAAGGACGAGGGCCCCCGCGCCGACACCAGCCTCGAGGCCCTCGCCAAGCTCAAGCCGGTGTTCCGCCCGGGCGGCAGCGTCACCGCCGGCAACAGCTCCAGCCTCAACGACGGGGCGGCGGCGCTGCTGCTGGCCTCCGGGGAGTACGCCCGGGCCCACGGGCTGAGGCCCATGGCCCGCGTGCGCTCGGCGGCGGTGGCCGGGGTCGAGCCCCGCATCATGGGCATCGGGCCGGTCCCCGCGGCCCGCAAGGCGCTCGAGCGGGCCGGGCTGACCCTCGCCGACGTCGGCCTCATCGAGCTCAACGAGGCCTTCGCCGCGCAGAGCCTGGCGGTGCTGCGCGAGTGGGGCATGGACCCCGACGACGAGCGGCTCAACGTCAACGGCGGGGCCATCGCCATCGGGCACCCGCTGGGCGGCTCGGGCGCGCGCATCCTCACCGCCCTGGTCCACGAGATGCGGCGGCGCGACGTGCAGTTCGGCCTGGCGACCATGTGCATCGGCGTGGGCCAGGGCATCGCGATGGTGGTCGAGAAGGTATGAGCGTGCTCGAGCAGTTCCGCCTCGACGGCCAGGTGGCCCTGGTGACGGGGGGCTCGCGGGGCCTGGGGCTCGAGATCGCCCACGCCCTGCGCGAGGCCGGGGCCAAAGTCGCGCTGCTGGCCCGCCGGGAGGGTTTCTTCGAGGAGGCCCTCCGGCTCATCCCCGACGCGCTGCCCCTGGTGGGCAACGTGCAGGACGAGGAGGGCCTCGAGCGCGCCGTCGGGCGGGTCGAGGCCGAGCTGGGGCCCCTCAGCGTGCTGGTCAACGCCGCCGGCGTCACCTGGGGCCAGGACGCGCTCGAGGTCCCCGCCGCCAAGGTGCGCGAGGTGCTCGACGTCAACGTCACCGGCACCTTCCTCGCCAGCCGCATCGCCGCCCGGGGCATGAAAGAGCGCGGCTACGGCAAGATCCTCAACATCGCCTCGGTGGCCGGTCTGGCCGGCAGCCCCAGCGAGGTCATGGACGCCGCCCCCTACTCCGCCTCCAAGGGCGCCCTGATCGCCCTCACCCGCGACCTCGCGGTGAAGTGGGGCCCCCACGGCATCCGCGTCAACGCCCTGGCCCCCGGCTTCTTCCCCACCCGCATGACCGAGAAGGTGCTGCCGCGCATCGAGGCCGCCGTGAGCGGGCGCACCCCCCTGGGCCGCCTGGGCCGCAGCGGCGAACTCGCCGGGGCCGCGCTCTTCCTCTGCTCCCCCGCCTCCGACTACGTGACCGGCCAGGTGCTCGCCGTGGACGGGGGGATGACGGCTCTATGACCGGCCAACGTCTCGCGTTTCGCGTTAGGCGTACGACGTAGGACGTTCGACGTTTGACAGGAGGTTGCCATGCCCATCTTCCAGCCCGAACTCGAGACCCTTCCCCGCCCCAAGCTCAAAGCACTCCAGGACGAGCGGCTGCGCGAGCAGGTCGCCTACGTCTACGAGCGGGTGCCCTTCTACCGCGCCATGCTCGAGGGCGCCGGCTTAAAGCCCTCCGACATCCGCGGCGTGGAGGACCTGCCCAAGCTGCCCTTCACCCGCAAGCGCGACCTGCGCGACACCTACCCCTTCGGCCTCTTCGCCGTGCCCCGCCGCGAGCTCGCCCGCATCCACGCCAGCAGCGGCACCACCGGCAAGCCCACGGTGGTGGGCTACACCAAGGGCGACCTCGAGGTCTTCGCCGAGGTGGTGGCCCGCTCGCTGGCCGCCGCGGGGGCCGAGCCCGGCATGATGCTGCACAACGCCTACGGCTACGGCCTGTTCACCGGCGGGCTGGGGCTGCACGGCGGCGCGGAAAGGCTCGGCATGGTCGTGGTGCCCATCTCCGGCGGCATGACCGACCGCCAGATCATGCTCATCCAGGACTTCAAGCCCGAGGTCATCTGCTGCACCCCCTCCTACGCCCAGACCCTGGCCGAGGAGTTCAAGCGGCGCGGCGTGAGCCCCGAGGAGATCAGCCTCGAGTACGCGGTGCTGGGCGCGGAGCCCTGGACCGAGGCCATCCGCCGCAGCGTGGACGAGGGGCTAGGGGTGAAGTCCACCAACATCTACGGCCTCTCCGAGATCATCGGCCCCGGCGTCGCCAACGAGGACGTGAACGAGCGCGACGGCCTGAGCTACGTCTGGGAGGACCACTTCTACCCCGAGGTCGTCCACCCCGAGACCGGCGAGCCGCTGCCCGAGGGCGAGGTGGGCGTGCTGGTGCTCACCACGCTCACCAAGAAGGCCATGCCGGTGCTGCGCTACTGGACCGGCGACCTCACCTACATCACCCGCGAGCCGGGCGCTTCCGGGCGCACCCACGCCCGCATGGCCCAGATCCGCGGCCGCACCGACGACATGCTCATCGTGCGCGGGGTCAACGTCTACCCCACCCAGATCGAGGCCGTGCTGCTGCAGATCCCCGAGGTCGCCCCGCACTACCAGATCGTGCTCAAGCGCGAGCGCACCATGGACGAGGTCGAGCTCAAGCTCGAGGTCGCCGAGCCCTTCTTCCGCGAAGTGGGCGCGCAGATGCTCTCCGACGAGGTCATCGAGGCCGACCACCGCCTGGCCGCTTTGCGCGATAAGGTGGCCCACAAGGTCAAGGACAACATCGGCGTCTCGGTCAAGGTCACGCTCATCAGCCCCGGCAGTGCCCCGCGCAGCGAGGGCGGCAAGCTCAAGCGCGTGGCGGACTTGAGGAATCTAGGCTAATAGCCGATAGCAGATGGCCGATAGCTAAGAGGAAGGTTTTTCGCTATTCGGCTATGGGCTATCGGCCACGAGCGACCCCTTATGAAACCCATCCCCATCGGACACCAGGCGACGCTCGAGGTCACGGTCACCGACGAGATGACCGTGGACTTCGAGCACCCCCACGACCCCCGGCTCGGCAAGCTGCACGCCGTCTACGCGACCTACTGGATGGCCAAGCACATGGAGATGGCCGGGCGCATGATCATCCTCGACTTCCTCGAGGAGGGCGAGGAGGGCATCGGCTCGAAGGTGAGCGTCAACCACCTGGCCTCGGCGCTTCCGGGCATGAAGGTGCGGCTGGTGGCCGAGCACGAGCGCACCGAGGGCAACCGCGTCTGGGCGGCGCTCAAGGTGTGGAACGAGCTCGGCGACCTCATCGGCGAGGGCGAGACCGAGCAGGTGATCCTGCCCAAGGGCAAGCTGGAACGCATCTTCGGGAAGCTCCAGGAGCGCTGGGCCAGCTTCCAGCAGGCGAGAAGCTAAATCAGGCCGCTTTTGTCCAGCCCGATCAGGTCTAACCTGATCCTGTGACCCGCTTGCCGCTGTTCCCCCTGCCGGAGACCGTGGTCTTCCCCGGCCTGCTGATCCCGCTGTTCATCTTCGAGGAGCGCTACAAGCAGATGACCCGCGACCTGCTCGCCCGCGACGAGGGCGAGCGGCGCTTCGTGATCACGCTGGCCGGGCCTGAGCCGGGGAAGTACCGCGAAGTCGGCGGCTACGTCGAGCTCCTGGCCGCCTCGGAAAACCCCGACGGCACCTTCAACATCGTCTGCCGGGGCGGCGACCGCTGCCGCGTGGGCGACATCGGCCTGGGCGAGGGCCAGCTCTACTACTCCGTCCCCGACCAGCCCTTCCCCCTCCTCCGCTCCGACCCCGGCAGCGAAACCATCGCCGCGTGGGACGCGATGGAGGCCTTCCGCGAGTACGTCGCGGGCAAGGCCGACCCCAAGGCCCTCGAGGAAGCCCTCGCCAACCTCCCCGAAGACCCCCTCTACCAAGCCTCCTTCCTCTGCGTCAACCTGCGCGTCCCCGCCGCCGAGAAACAGGCCCTCCTCGAGGCCCCCTCCCTCGTAGACCGCCTCGAGCTCGTCCAATCCCTCATGCGCCAGCGGCCGCTCTCGAGCAGTGTGTCCGAGGCCTGAGCGGAGGCCAGGCTAGCCCTCCCTCGTCAGCCGAACACGCTATCTAATGTAAACCGCGTTTTTCCTCAGATCGGCATCTTCATGAGTGTCGATGCCTGATCCGGCTAATAGCGTCTTCAGCAGCGTATTTGAGTAGCTCACCCTCGTAATTCTCTCCCTCATCATGATCCCTTATCCACTCGAGCACCGCGAGAGCACGTTCGTCGCCGAGTTGGTCGAGGATAATGATGCTCCGGAAGCGCACATCCGCGTCTGGGTCATTCCTCGCCAAAGTGATCAGTTGGTCAACCGGGATGTGATCTTTCCAGCATTTCAGCAGAACGCCCAAAGCGATCATGCGCGCATCCCCATCGGGATGGCTTAGCCACCGTGTCGCGGCTTCACTGGCGTGATCCTTATCCAGCTCTAACAACGCATCGAGTGCCCAGATCCCCTCAAATCCAAACTCCCGCGCCCACGTTTCCAAGACGCTCAGAAGAGTCTTTCTATCAGTTTTTTGCTTGATCAGCTCCAGTTGCTGTGAAAAAGTCAGCGAACTGTTCTTGTGACCCCACAGATATTGACTCAAGGATTCCGATAGGGTGGGGATGCTCACGAAGAAACGTCCTCGCAATTGTAAAAGCTCCAACTGCCCGATAGACGGGCTTGGTATCCCCCTCGACCGGTCCCCCAACTTCAGGCCCGAAGGGTTCTAAAGCTACGACTGCCCAGATTCCGCCTGGGCCGGTGTGTGTGCAGCGAAAACGGTAGGCACGTTCCTCGCCCTTAATCAGCCTCCAGACCACCCGGCTTACGTAAAGATCGAGAGCGGCAAGTTGAGTGAGCTGCATCTTCATGCCATCCCCTGCCTGACCGGCCAAATGCTCACTGATGATCGCTTCAGGAAGTCATCTACTGGTATCCCACACGTCGAATCGATCGCACAAGAGAAAACGGGGCTTCCAGAAAATGTCGAGCGCAGAACATACTAATACGCTTCAGCCCCCAAAAACACTGCTTGTTTAAGAAGGTATTCTTCTATGCAACGCAACATATTCTTGTACTCCTCGTCATCCAAGAGCGTATTCGTTAGATAAATCGACGTCCCATTAATAGATATATTTGCCGCACCCGACCAAAGTATCTTGTCATTCTCACGAGAATAGACTTCGATAGCAGCCTTATCATCTGCTTTCAGTTCTGTTACAAAACTCAATTTTCTCAATATACACGCATAGAGTCACAAATTCATCGTCGCTTATTTCTCTGGCAAGTCGGACCAGATGTTCTTTTTTTGCCATAAACCAATTCCTACGGTGTTCATTGCTTCTGGCTTAGCCTTCACAATAAATCAGGCTAGATCCTTTATTCCACGAGCAGGCTGCTGAGACGGCTTTCCGCGCTCTTCGGAAAGACCACTATCAACTTGTGTTCTTTGAGCTCTTCCCATAGGCTAGCAGCATCCTCCAGAATACTTATGTATGTGGTAAGGTCCTTTCCAGACAACAAGGTTTGATCTTCATGAATCAACAGGATCCTACGCTGGCTCAACCAATTAAAGTCCTTGAGACAGTCGTTCAGTGCGTCCCAATTGAAGCCGAAGTAGCCGGGGAACTGCAGCGTTTCAGCCAGCGCATTAAGAAGCTTATCCTTAGTGTCTAGTCCTCGTGGAAGAATCGCCACAAAGTCGCCCGGTTCGGCAAGTTTTTTCCATTGGTCATCGTATATGAACAACTGCATTTCCAGCAGCCTATCATGCTTACCCTCCCAACGATCGAGGCAGATTATCTAGTTTTATCCACAGACCCACCAGGTGCCTTGACCTAATGATCGCGACGGTGTTGGACGCAAATTCGATGGGTATGTCATCGGATTTGATCTCCCGGTCGCCAATGCAGAACCACCTATCGCGTAGGTTTATATACTGCGGCCACTCGGCTGGCCCTGTAAGCCTTACGGACACACCAGGTTGGAAGGCGTAAATAAATCTAAGGGTCCCCTTGTGGGTCGATGAGGGTGAAGCGTCGGTCAGAAGCCATGAACTCGGGTGCGTTACTCCCTCCACGTATAGTGCCCGTCCATCAATATCGACCATAACCTGAAGAAAGTTCACCAGAACCGACGATGCCGCTGAGGACCTCAGCGGCCTCTCTAGCTTGAACCCGATGCTGATGTCCTCATCGTTGTACCAGGGTATTCCCTGCACAACCGCATCAGAGTTGTAGTCGGTTTCTACGTGCATGCCAGATCACCCTGGTCACCGGGTGCGAATACGTGGCCACAGCACGTTCCGCAGGCTTTTCGCCGTCGCCCTCGAGGCACGCAATTCATCCCAGCTCCGAAGATCGCGCCGGTCGGTGCCACCGCCACGAGTACCCCAGGGCGAGCACCTCGACCCACATCTCCCTCCCCCTCACGAGGAAGTGCCGGCAGCCGAAGCGGCCGGCGCCGCTCTCCCCCAGCCAGGTCGAGGACTCGACCTCGTAGACCCAGGGGTCCGGGCAGACCCCCGCCGCCCGCCAGGCGCTCCTGAACTCCTCCCCCGTCTCGTGGGGGCTACGCGTCGCGTCGAAGAAGCTCGGGACGCTGCCCCAGTCGAACCTGCCCAGCAGGTCGGGGTCGTCGTCGTCGATCACCGGGTACATCCGCACCCACTGCCCGCCGGGGAACTCCATCACCACGCGGAGGAACTCGAGGTCCTCGACCCCGTCCCTCCCCGAGAGGTCGTAGACGTCGAACGCCACCTCCGCCGCGTCGTTCTCCGTGACCTCGACCCGGAAGGCGGACACGGACGGGGACAGTTTCCAAGGTACCTTCAACGGTATCGCGACATTCACCCTAGTGCTCACGTTTCACCTCAGCCATGGCGGGATGAACACGGAATAAAGCGGGTTCGACCCGTCTTTATTCACCGAAACCAGTATGCGGTATCCCGGCATTGGATAGTTCTTGAAGCTTACCGTAAGTCTTTCCTCCAAGACGCTGTTGTAGGCTACCTGCCGTGTGTTGGTAGGCTCATCCCTGCCATAGTCAGCGCTGCCAAGCCCCGATTATTCATCGCCAGTACTCGCCACGTTCCCACTGGTTCCAGGCACGACACCTCGAATATGGCTATTTGCCCGTCCTAGGACGCACTTCAACACGCACCCCTACCGCAAGCTGCGAAAGCGTTCGAGCCGCCGGTCGGGTTCCAGCCCCAGTTCCCGCATCGCGGCGGCATAAAGGCCCCACGCCTCGGCGGCCAGGGGGGTTTCGAGGAGGCGCTCGAGCGCCGTCTCGTCGGTAGGCTCCAGGCGCAGGGCCTCGAGCCAGGACGCGGGCTCGTTGCTTTGCAGCAACTGCTGGCGGCGGGAGGAGCGGTACTCCTCGCGGAAGCGGTCGATCTCGGGGTGGTCGAAGCCCTCGAGCGGCAGGGCGCTGCCCGCTCGCGGTTGCCAGAGGTCCACGCACAGCTCGGGTACCCGGGCCAGGCCGTAGGGCTTGAGGAAGTAGCCGGGCACGCGGCTGGGGCGGCCGGGCTCGAGCGCCCCCAGCAGCTCCGACCACAGCACGCGGAACTCGCCGTCGGAGACCTCGAGCGCTTCCACCAGGGCTTCCTTGCTCCAGTCGCGCAGGAGCAGCAGCGCCAGCAGCAGGCGGGTCTTCTCCCGCTTGAGCCGCACCTCCTGTCCCTCGACCCGCAGGCCCAGCCCGCCCAGGGCCGTGACCTCGACCCGCACCCCGGGGTGGTAGGGCACGGGCAGTTTGCCCGCCTCCCACAACAAACGGCGCGTGCGGTGGACTGGCGGGGCGAAGAGGGTGTAGGCAGTGAGGAAGGGGTAGCGCTCTAGAAGTTCCGGCGAGCCGGGGTTCCAGGGGTAGGCCGCCGCCAGCGCCAGGAGGAAGGGGTCCTCGAGGGCGGTGAGGGCGGGGAGGGCGAAGGGCTCGCCCCGGCGCAGGTGGGCATAGGCCGCGGCGAGGGTCATGAAGGCCTCCACCCAGGGGTCGCCGGCCTCGCGGCTCAGGCGGATCATGTCGGCGTAGGCGCGGGCGTCCCCCACGGCCGCCAGGCCGCCCAGGGCCTCCACCTTGAGCCGGGCCGGGCCGCCCTCCGCCAGCGCCAGGGCCCGCTCGTAGGCCCGGCGGGCCTCGTCCCAGCGGTCCTGCGCCAGCAGGGCGTGGCCCAGCCGGGCCTCGGCCAGGGCCACCACGAAGGGGCTGCCCAGCGCCTCCCCCTCCCGCCGGCCCTTATGGGCCATGGCCTGGGCGCTGGCCGCGTCCCCGGCGGTGGCCTCGAGCAGCGCCAGCAGCAGCGTGCCCTCCCGGTGGTTCTGGGCCACCGGCGCGGTGCGGCCGTGCTCCCGCCGCAGTTCCTGCAAGGCCCGGGCGGGTTCCCCGCCGCGCAGCCAAAGCCGCGGGCCGTCCAGGCCCAGCGCCCGCGCCTCGGCCACCCGGCCGCTGTTGAGCAGGTTCTCGGCCCACAGGCGCCGGCTCTCCTCGGGGAAGGCGCGGCGGGCGGCCTCGAGGCACGGCCACGCCCGCGCGGGCTCCACGGTGTCGAGGAACAGCCGGGCCAAGCCCAGGTTGGCGAGCTCGACGCCCGCCTCCAGGGCCTCGCGGTAGATCCCCTCGGCCTCGGCGTAGCGCCCGGCCTGGCGCAGGGCTTCGGCGTGGAGGTAGCGCAGGCCGGGCCGGGTGGCGAACAGGTCGCGGGGGATGCGCTCGAGCATCGCCAGCACCGTGTAGGTCAGGCCCCGACGCAGCCAGGCCTCCCCCTGGGACAGCACCAGGTCGGCGGCGTGGCCGAAGCGCCCGGCCTCGAGCAAGTACCCCGCCGCCCGCACCCCCTCGCCCCGCTCCAGCGCGGCGTCGGCGGCGCGGGTCAGGAGGCCGCGCACCTCGGCGGGCTCGAGCAGGCTCATGAGGGCCTGGCGCACCAGGGGGTGGAAGCGGATGCGGCCGCCCACGCGCTCGAGCAGCAGGTCGCTGGCGTAGGGCTCGAGGCGGGCCGCTTCGCCGGCCCAGCCGGGCTCCTCCGGGTCGAGCTCGCCCAGCACGCTCGCGCGGGCCGCCGCCTTCTGCACGGGCTCGGGCAGGTGGGGCAGCAGGTAGGCCAGCAGCCCCGCGGGGTCGGGGTGGGCGTAGAAAGCCTCCTCGGGGCGGGCCCCCCGCTGCATGGCCCGCAGCAGCAGGCGCAGGCCCAGCGGCCAGCCCTGCACCAGGCTGTGGGCGTGCTCGACCTCGAAGGCCGGGAGTTCGGGCGCGACGGCGCGGCCGAGCTCGAGCGCCTCCGCGGCGTCGAAGGCCAGTTCCCGCTCGCCCAGCACCCGCCCCAGCACCTCCCAGGGGGCCGCACGGCGCGTCAAGATCGCCATCTGGAGCCCCGGGGCCTGCGAGAGCATCCGCAGGAAAGCCAGGGCTTCGCGGCTGGCGGCCCGCTGGGCCTCGTCCAGCACCAGGGTGTGCGCCCCGCCCGGGTGCGCGGCGAGCCCCTCGAGCAGCCCCTCGGCCGCCTGGGCCCAGGCCCCGTGCTCGAGCGCACGCTCGACCTCGAGCGCGTGACCCCCCAGGCGCGGGCGGTAGGCCTCGAGCAGGTGCCAGCCCAGCACCACCGGGTCCTGCGCGTCCTCGGCGAGCGTGACCCACACCCCTGAGCCCGCCGCCAGCGAGGCCATCAGCGTGGACTTGCCGTACCCCGCCCCCGCGGCCAGCACCAGCACCGGGCTCTTGGCGAAGCCCTGGCGCACCACCTCGCCCAGCCGCAGGCGCTCGACTTCTCGAGCCGTGCGCGGGGGCAGCAGGCGGCTTTTGGGCACTCGGTAGGGCATGACGCGAACCGAATTCTACCCGCAAAGGGAGCGCCCGCGCAGTTGCGAAAGCCCCGCAGCCGCTACACTGGGCCTCATGAGCACGGCGATCTACGACGCCATCAAGAAGACCATCGTCGAGGCCATGAAGGCCAAGGACCAGACCACCCTCGACTTCGCCCGCGTGGTCAAGGCCGAGATGGACCGCAAGGGCGACGGCCGCCCCCTCCCCGACGCCGACGCGGTCAAGATCCTCAAGGCCCTGCGCGTCACGGCGGAGGAAACGGGCAACCGGTCCGACCTCGAGTTCCTCGACCGCTTCCTCCCCAAGGAGATGAGTGAGGAGGAGATCGAGGCCTGGGTACGGGCCAACATCGACTTCAGCCAGTTCAAGACCCCCCTCGCCGCCATCGGCGCGGTGACCAAGGCCCTGGGGCCGGTGGCGCCGGGGGACAAGGTGCGCCGGGTCATCGAGCGGGTGGCGGGGGGGTAGGAAGGGCCGAGGCCGGGGGTCGGGAGCCAAGAGGCGCCGAATTCCGGCTCGTGGCTCGTGGGGAAACCTCCAGCCAGGGTCGAAAACCGTAGGTCCTGTTTCGCTCAGCCCTTCTCAGAGGGGCTCGAGCGGTTGCGGTAGCTGAAGCTCAGCACGGAGATCATCGCGGTGATCAGGGTTGCGGTTATCAGCCACGGGACGTATGCCTTCATCAGCGCTGAATAGGGGACCAACGCTGCCGAAGCGATCAACACCGCGTAGACGAACCGCAAGGGCGATCGGGAGCGTATCCGATACTCCAGGTTCCATCCGATCATCGACGTGGCGAATAAGGACAGGGCAATCCTCTGATGGGCGAGGTCGGGGGTGTGAAGCACCAAAGTCGACAGGGGGAAGGAGATCACCAGGGCCTGGATGATCACCGCCTGGTGCCTCACCTGGAAAAGAGTGACCGCGAGGGCGGAAAGTGCGCTCGCGATCATCAGGAAATCGGTCCATGGGCTCATGCGTTTCTCCTCCCGAGGCGGATCCAGTGGCCCAGCTCGTTAGCTGAGTACATTCTAGTTTACGCCCAGCATACGTGTACGTCACTCGTGTTAGCCGCCAGGAGGCGTCGCCCGCTGAAGAGGCTGAGCTTCAATTTGAGCTAAGGGGATTGTTGAAGTAAAATAAAAACTTGCCTGGGAAAAGGGCACGGTCGCGGACGGGAAACCGTCTGAGGAAAGTCCGGGCTCCACAGGGCAGGGTGCCAGCTAACGGCTGGGCGGGGTAACCCGACGGAATAGTGCAACAGAGAGCAGACCGCCGCTTCGCCGCCTCGGCGGCGGGCGGTAAGGGTGAAACGGTGGGGTAAGAGCCCACCAGTGCCCCTGGAGACAGGGGGAGCTAGGTAAACCCCACCCGGTGCAAGGCCTACGCGAGGGCTTCCCTCGCGCACCCCAGGGAGAGCTGGCCCGGCTCGCTTACCTGGAGGGACTGGCCGCTCGAGGTCGCTGGCGACAGCGATCCCAGATAGATGACCGTGGAAACAGAACCCGGCTTACGCCTCTTCCCAGGCAACCAAGCCGCTGCAAGCCCCTTCCTTCCGGAGGGGGCTTTGGCTTTCCCCACCTCCTTCCCCCTACCCCAACTCGAGCCGGACAGTCCTTAATGTTTTCTTTAGTTTTCTTCGTTCGGAACAGAGCTTTGCTCGAGCTTCTGATCGCACGAGAATCGGGGCTTCCGTAGGAACCGCCACCTTTTCCGACCCCACTCCAGCTAAACCCCACCGTCATCGCAAAACTCGGGGATTCTGCCGCCCGCCTCCCGCCTTCGCGCCTCCCAGGGGAGCCAAAGTGGGAGGAAGGTGGGGCCAGGGTGGGACACAGTGGTAGAACGTGGGAGTTCTGTGGTAGATTGGCTGCAGAACAGCAATGCCAGTGGGAAATCCACCCAAAACCCCGTTGGCGAAGGGAAGCCCAAGGCCTGACCTGGAGAAAAGACGATGCCCTTCGGTGAATACCAGTATAGCCTCGATGACAAAGGGAGGGTTGTGATACCACAACCCTTTCGCCCTTTTATCGAGGACGGCGTGGTGATCACGAGGGGCCTCGAGGGCTGCCTCTACCTCTTCCCGCTGCTGGCCTGGAGCAAGATCGAGCAGCAGCTCGTGAACCTTTCGCTCATCGACCTCGAGGCGCAGAAGTTCATGCGCTTCTTCTACATGGGCGCGCACAAGACCCAGATGGACAACGCCTCACGCGTCACCATCCCGCCGCCCCTGCGCAAGTTCGCCGGGATCGAGGAGTCCAACGAGGTGGTGGTGGCCGGGGCTCCTACGCGGCTGGAGCTGTGGAGCGAGGGGCGCTGGTGGGAGAACATCAACCAGGTGCTCTCGAACCCGCCCGCGCCGGAGGCGCTGCGGGGGCTGGTGGGGTGATGGGCGTGGAACAGGGCCTCTCCCACACCCCGGTGCTCTTCGAGGCGGCGCTCGAGTGGCTGGACGTGCGCCCGGGCGGCCTCTACGTGGACGCGACGCTGGGGGGCGCGGGGCACACCCGCGGCATCCTGGAGCGCGGGGGCGAGGTGGTGGCCTTCGACCAGGACCCCCAGGCCGTCGAGCGGGCCCGGGCGTTGAAGCTGCCAAAGCTCCGGCTGGTGCAGGCCAACTTCCGCCACCTCACCGCCGAGCTATCCCAGCTCGGCGTCGCCCAAGTGGACGGCGTCCTCGCCGACCTGGGCGTCTCGAGCTACCACTTCGACGATCCCGAGCGCGGCTTCAGCTACCGCCTCGAGGGCCCGCTGGACATGCGCATGGGCGAGGGCGAGCTCACCGCCGAGGAGGTGGTCAACACCTTCGACCTCGAGGACATCGCCGACATCCTGCGCACCTACGGCGAGGAGAACCGTGCCTACCGCATCGCCCGCCGCATCGTGGAGGCCCGGCCCATCCGCACCACCACCCAGCTCGCCGAGGTGGTGCGCAGGGCCACGGGCTTCCGCGAGGCCGGGCACCCGGCGCGGCGCACCTTCCAGGCGCTGCGCATCTACGTCAACGACGAGCTGGGCGCGCTGCGCGAGCTGATGGAGGGGGCGGCGCAGGCGCTGCGCCCCGGCGGGCGGCTGGTGGTCATCAGCTTCCACTCGCTCGAGGACCGATTGGTTAAGCACTTCCTGCGGGACCACCCCGGCTTCACGGTGCTCACCAAGAAGCCGGTGATCCCGCAGCCCGAAGAGATGGAGTCCAACCCGCGCGCCCGCAGCGCCAAGCTGCGCGCGGCGGAAAGGAAAGGGGAGCGCGAATGAGGGTGATCGGTCGGTGGGGGGGCCTGTATCTGCTGTTGCTGGCCGCGCTGAGCGTGCTGGGGTACGTCAACCAGTCGTCCAACCAGGCCATCGCCCGGCTCGAGCAGACCCGCGCCGAGCTCGAGGACCGCGTGCTCGAGCTCACCCTCCGCCACTACCAGAGCGCCTCGGCGCTGGCGCTGCGGGAGTGGGCGAAGAACAACGGCTTCGTGCCGATGAGCCTGGCCCAGTGGGCCGAGGAGGGGCAATGACCCAGGCCAGCCTGCACCGCGTTTGGGTGGTGATCATCGCCTTCGCCTGCTACTTCGGGGCGGTGGCGTACGGGCTGGTGCAGCTCGCCCGCCACGCCCCGCAACTGCAGCCGCGCGACCCGCAACCCAAGGTGCGCTCCGTCCCGCGCGGCACGCTGCTCGCCCACGACGGCACCCCGCTGGTCATGAGCAGCACCGCCGGGGCTCGGCTGTACCCGGTCGGGGTCTCGGCCTCGCAGGTGCTGGGCTTCGCCGAGCGCGACCCGCGCGGCGTGGCCGGGCGCGGGCTCAGCGGCCTCGAGCGCGACCTCGAGAGCGCCCTGGCCGCCGGGCGCGACGTGCGCCTGACCCTCGACCCCGCCGTGCAGTCGCTGGCCGAGCAGGCCCTGTGGGGCGCGATCGAGTCCTCCAAGGCCGACTGGGGCACCGCGCTGGTGATGGAGACCCGCACCGGGCGGCTGCTGGCCGTCGCCAACGGCCCCCGCTTCGACCCGCAGGCCCCCCGCCCCGACCCCGCGGCCGACGTCTCCTGGCGCAACCACGCCTTCCTGGTGGCGCTCGAGCCGGGCTCGACCATGAAGGCCCTCACCGCCGCCGCGCTGCTCGAGCAGCGCAAGGCCGGCCTGGGCACCGTGGTCGATGCGCCCATGCACTACCGGGTCGCCGGCTGGACCATCAACGACGTGGTCTCCCACCCCCGCAAGCTCACCCTGGCCGAGGTGCTCAAGTACTCCTCCAACGTGGGCATCAGCAAGCTGGCCGCGGGCATGGACCGCCGGAAGCTCTACGCCACCATGGAGCAGCTCCACTTCACCGACCCCCGCCCGATGCCCGGGGCGCGGCTCGAGCAGCCCAAGGTGCGGCGGCCCGAGCTGTGGGGCCCCACCGAGTACGTCAACGCCACCTTCGGGCAGGGCTTCCTCATCACCCCCCTGCACCTCGTCGCCGCCTTCAACGCGCTGGCCAACGACGGGCTCTACCTGCCGCCGCAGCTCGTGCAGGGCCCGGTGGGCGAGGGCGAGCGGGTCTTCCGCCCCGAGGTGGCGCGCGACGTCCGCAAGGCCCTCACCGACGGGGTGGCCCCGCAGGCGAAGCTCGAGGGCTACGCGGTGGGCGGCAAGACCGGCACCGCGCAGGTGGTGGTGGACGGGCGCTACTCCCGCACCGTCTACAACGCGCTCTTCGCGGGCTTTATCCCCTCCGACGAGCCCAGGGTGACGGTGGTGGTGGTGCTGCACCACCCCAAGGGGCCCCGCATCCACGGCTCGATGGTGGCCGCCCCGGTGTTCCGCGAGATCGCGGCCGGGCTCTTCAGCCTGTGGGGCGAGCCGCCCCGTCTGGAAGCCTCACCCAAAAGCCGGTAGACTGGGGGCTCGGTGAGGCTGTTGTGCATGATGAGTATGTAACACATTTTACTGCTTACGCTAAACCCGCCCCGGAGGTCCGCGCCTGATGGAAGCGATGCCCAAACCCGACACCCCGAGCTGGAGCCGCCTCAGCCCCGAGTGGGTGGCGACGGCGCTCGAGGGGAGGGTCCACCCGCCGGTGGCGGTGGCGCAGGACCTCACCTGGGACTCCCGCGCGGTGCAGCCGGGGACGGCCTTCGTGGCCCTGCCCGGCGCCAAGGTGCACGGGCGGGACTTCGCCGCGCAGGCCCTCGAGCGCGGCGCGGCCTTCGTGATCACCGACCGGGCCCACCCCGGCGCCCTCCAGGTGCCCGACCCCGCCTTGGCCCTGCTGCGGCTGGGCCGGGCGCTGCGCGAGCGCTTCGGCGGCACGGTGGTGGCGGTGGGGGGCAGCTCGGGCAAGACCACGACCAAGGAGGCGCTGGCCCAGGGGCTGGGCTGGCCCGCGCCCGAGGGCAACCTCAACAACGCGCCCGGGCTGGCGCAGTTCCTCTGGCGGCTCGACCCCGCCGCGCGGGGGGCGGTGCTCGAGCTGGGCATCGACCGGCTGGGCGAGATGGACGAGCTCGTGGGCATGACCCGGCCCAGCCTGGGCCTGCTGACCGCGCTGGGCCCCGAGCACCTCGAGGGCCTGGGCAGCTTCGAGAACGTGGTGCGGGAGGAGTCGCGGCTGCTCGAGGGCAGCCCCCTGCGGCTGTGCAGCCTGCAGGCGGCGGAGTGGGTCGCCACCCCCGACGTCGAGACCTACGGCTTCGGCGACGCCGACTTCGCGGGCTACGGCCTCGAGCTCGGCGCCGAGTCGAGCCGCTTCCGCTACGCCGGGCGCACCGTCCACGTCCCCTACCCCGGCCTCGGGCCCGCGACGGGCGCGCTGGCCGCGCTCGCGGTGGCCGAGGCGCTGGGCGAGGACCTGGAGGCCGTGACCGAGCGGCTGGCCCGCCTGCAGCTCCCCGGCGGCCGCATGGAGCGGCTGGTGCTCGCCGGTATCACCGTGCTCAACGACGCCTACAACGCCAACCCGGTCTCGGTGCAGGCCGGGCTGGAGTACCTCAAGGGCCAGCCGGGGCGCAAGTGGCTGGTGCTGGGCGAGATGAAGGAGCTGGGCGAGCGCAGCCGGGAGTACCACCTCGAGGCCGCCCGCCAGGCCGCCGAGGTGAGCCCGTTGCGCATCTTCCTCGGCGCCCACGCGCAGGCCCAGGCCGAGGCGGTGGGCGGCGAGGTGGCCTACAGCGTCGAGGACGTGGCCGAGCTCCTCTCGGGCGTGCAGGAGGGCGATCTGGTCTACCTCAAGGCCTCGCGTTCGGTGGGGCTCGACAAGCTGCTCGACATCTGGCCGAAGGGGGCGCGGTGAGGCCGCTGCTGCTCGCCCTGCTGCTGGGCCTGCTGGGCTGCGTGCCCCAGGCGGGCTCGAGCCCTGCCCCCTCCGGCCAGACCCTGCTGCTGAGCAACGGGCTCATCCAGGGCCGCACCGTGCGGCTGCCGGCGCTGGAGTTCGACCTGCCGGGCGTGCCGGTGGCGGCGGCCACCAGCGGCGGCCGGCTCTACGCGGGCTTCCCCTTCCAGCTGCTGGTGTACAACCAGGGGCAGCTCGAGAACAGCCTGCCCCTGAGCTCCACCCCGCGCTTCCTCAAGGGCTGGCCGGGCGTGGTGGTGGGCCTGGACGAGGGCGTGTACACCCCGGGCCGCGGGCTGCTGCGGCTGCGGGAGCGGGCCCTGGACGCGCTGGCGGTCAAGGACCAGCTCTACTGGGTGGACGGCAAGGCCTTTTACGCGGGCTCGAGCCCCCTCGCCGAGGGGCCTTACAAGCGGGTGGCGGGCGACGAGCGCCGGGTGATGGCCCTCACCGCCGCCTCGGCCTTCATCTACCCCGACCGGCGCAGCATCAACCTGCCCGAAGAGCCCCTCGCCGCGGTGGTGGTCGAGGACCTCTACATGCTGGGCGCGAAGGGGCTTTACCGCATCTCGGCCAGCGGGCTGCAGGTCGCGTTCCAGCCCGGGGACTATAGCGCCATCGCCACCGACGGCGAGACCCTGTCGCTGCTGCAGGACGGCCGCCTGGTGCGCTTCAACCTTTCGCTGGGAGGCTTATGACGCTGGTTGCCGCTGCCGTGCTCTCGTGGTTCTTGGGCGGCTTGTGGATCGCCCTGATGCGCTCCTTGCGCCTGGGCAAGCAGGTGCGGGCCGAGGGCCCGCAGAGCCACCTGGCCAAGACCGGGACCCCCAGCATGGGCGGGGTGAGCTTCCTGCTCGCCGCCGCCGTCGTCTACGGGCTGCAGGGGGGCGATACGTACGCGGGGCTGTGGCTGTTGGGGCTGGGCTACGCCCTGCTGGGCCTGGCCGACGACCTCGCCGGGATGATGCGCCGCCCGCTCAAGGCCCGCGAGAAGCTGGCCGTGCAGGTGGTGATGGGGCTGGTCTTCGCCGTGTGGGCCAGCGGGCAGGTCGCCTACACGCCCTACCCCGTGCTCGACGTCGCGCTCTTCGTGCTGGTGATGATCGCCGCCTCCAACGCCTTCAACTTCACCGACGGGGTGGACGGGCTCTTAGCCAGCGTGACGGCGGTGCTGCTGCTGCCGTTCCAGGGCCTGGTGCTGGCGCAGAGCCTGCTGGGGGCCTTGCTGGGCTTCTTGTGGCACAACGCCCCCAAGGCCCGCCTCTTCATGGGCGACACCGGCAGCATGGGGCTGGGGGCGCTGGTGGCGGGGCTGTTCATCCTCGAGGGCAAGCTGTGGTGGCTGCCCCTGGCCGCGCTGATCCCGGTGCTCGAGGTGCTGTCGGTGATGATCCAGGTGACCTACTTCCGCCGCACCGGGCGGCGCGTCTTCAAGATGAGCCCGCTGCACCACCACTTCGAGCTCTCGGGGTGGGAGGAGAGCAAGGTGGTCTTCCGCTTCGTGGTCGTCACCGCCCTCACCACCGCGCTCGCCTACGCCCTGTGGGGGGGCCCGGCATGAGCGAACGCCTGGTCTTCGGCCTGGGCCGCAGCGGCCTGGGGGTGCTGGCCTACCTGCGGCGCAAGGGCCTGCCCGCCGACTTCCACGACGACCGCCCCAAGCCCGAGGAGGCGGCGCAGGCCGAGGCCTGGGGCTTCGCCGCCGCCCGCGAGCTCTCCGGCTACCGCGAGGTGGTCGCCGCGCCCGGCGTGCCCATCGACCACCCGGCGCTCGAGCGCCTGCGCGCGGAGGGGGCCGAGGTCATCGGCGAGGCCGAGCTGGCCTACCGGCTCTCCCCCACCCCGCTCGTCGGGATCACCGGCACCGCCGGGAAGGGCACCGCCACCGTCGCCACCGAGCACTTCCTGAAGGCGCTGGGCTTCAAGGCGGTGGCCGGGGGCAACCTGGACCCGCCCCTGCTCGACGTGGTGGACGGGGCCGAGGTGGCGGTGGCCGAGCTTTCGAGCTTCCAGCTCGAGCGCGTCGTGCGCTTCCGGCCGCGGGTGGCGGTGCTGCTCAACCTGGGCATCGACCACCTCGACCGCCACGGCAGCCTCGAGGCCTACCACGCCGCCAAGCTCAACCTGCTGCGCAACCTCACCCCGGAGGACGCGCTGGTCTACAACGCCGCCGACGAGCGCGTCGTGGCGGGCATCCGGGGCTGCGTGGCCCGCCGGGTGCCCTTCTGGCCGCAGGCCACGCCCCGCCAGACCAACCTCCTCGCCGCCCGGCTCGCCGCCCGGGCCTACGCCGAGCTGGCCGGGAAAGCGGTGGACGAGGGGGCGCTCGAGCAGGCCCAGGCCACGGCGCCGCAGCTCGAGGGCCGCTTCGAGGCCTTCGCCCGCAAGGGCGGCGTGACCTTCATCGACGACTCCATCGCCACCCGCTTCGACGCGGTGAAGGCCGCGCTGCTGGCCGCCCCCACCCCCGTGGCCTGGATCCTGGGCGGGGTGGACAAGGGCGCCCCCGTGGCCGACCTGCGCGAGGCGGTGCGGGGCCGGGTGCGGGTGATCCTGGCCGTGGGGCAGGACGGCCCCCGCATGGCCGAGTGCTTCGCCGACCTCGCCGAGGTCGTGCCCGTCCTCGAGGCCGAGGGGCGCTCCGCGCTGCGCCGGGCCGTCGAGGAGGGGCTCGCGCGCCTCGAGACGGGCAGCGTCCTGCTGGCCCCGCTGGGCACCTCCTTCGACCAGTTCAAGGACTACAAGCACCGCTCCAAGGTCTTCCGGCAGGTGGCGCTCGAGCTGGGCGCCGTCCCAGTGGGCGGGGGGTGAGGCGTGGACCCCATCCTGCTGCTCTCCCAGGCCCTGCTGCTCGGCTTCTCGCTGGTCGGGGTGGCCACCGCGCGCCCGGCCCTGCTCGACGACCACCTCATCCGGGTGGGGCTGTGCGTGGCGGCCACCTTCCTGGGGGCGCTGGTGCGGCCCTTGTGGCTGGTGCGCTTCGCCAAGCCGCTCTTCGCGCTCACCCTGGCCCTGCTGGTCGCGGTGCTCTTCGTGGGCACCGGCCCGGCCGGGGGGGAGTACCGCCGCTGGTTCAGCCTGGGCCCCGTCGATCTCCAGCCCTCCGAGCTCTTGAAGCTGGTGGCGATCTTCTACATCGCCGCCTACTTCCACCAGCGCGACCTCGACCAGCCTATCCTCAAGGTGGTGGCCTGGCTGGGCCTGGCCTCGGTGCTGGTGGTGGTCGAGCCCGACGTGGACGGCGGCATTCTGATGGTGGTGCTCACCGGCACCATGCTCCTGCTCATCGGCGTGCCCTGGCGGCGCATCCTGGCCCTCACCGCGCTGCTGGCGGTGCTGCTGATGGCCTTCGTGACCTTCATGCCCGGCAAATTCGCCTACATCCCCGACCGCCTCGAGGGCATGCGGCTGTACCTGCGCGGCGAGGCCGACCCCGGCGACGAGGGCTACCAGGCCACCTACGCCCACCGCGCCATTTTGCAGGCCGGGCCCTTCGGGCGCGGCCCGGGCGCCGAGATGCAGATCCCCACCGGCCTCACCGGCCTCACCAGCGACCTGGCCGCCGTGCCCATCGTGTGGGCGACGGGCTGGGTGGGCGGGGCCATGCTGCTGACGGCGCTGGGGCTGCTGCTGCTGCGCGGCTTCAACGTCGCGCTGCACCTCGAGGGCACCGCGGCGGTGGTCGCCACCGGCATCACCTCCTACCTCTTCTTCCAGACCGCCTTCAACCTGATGGGCACCCTGATCTACCCCATCATCGGCATGCCCCTGCCCTTCGTGAGCTACGGCGGCACCTCGCTGCTGGTGGCGGGCTTCGCGCTCGGGCTCATCCACTCCCTCGCCCGTGAGGCCCGGCCCAGCCTGAGCCGGGAGGTGGCCCCGTGAACCGCCTCCCGGCCACCGCTCCCCTGATCCTGGTGACCGGCGGGGGCACCGGGGGGCACTTCTACCCGGGCCTGGCCGCCGCCCAGGCGCTGCGGGCGATGGGCCACGAGGTGGCCTACGTGGGGGCGGAGGGGGGCCTCGAGGCCCGCCTGCTCCCCCAGGGCGACCTGCCCTACCACCTGATCCCTGCCGGCAAGCTCTCGCGCGACCTGCTGCGCCCGGCCGAGGGCGGCAAGGTGGTGCGCGGCCTGATGGCGGCGCGCGGCCTGCTGCGGCGCCTGCGCCCCCGCGCGGTGCTCTCCACGGTGGGCTACGCCGGCTTCCCCCTGGCCTTCGCCGCCGAGTGGGCGGGGGTGCCGGTGGTGATCCACGAGCAGAACGCCCGGCTGGGGCTGGCGGCGCGCTGGCTGGCCGCCAGGGCCCAGCGCATCGGGCTGTCGGTGCCCGTCGCGCTCAACCCCCAGCTCAGCCCGCGCTCGAGGGTGGTGGGCTACCCCGTGCGCGAGGTGCGCCACCCCAAGGCCGAGGCCAAGCAGGCCCTGGGCCTCGACCCCGCCCGCCCCCTGCTCCTGGTGATGGGCGGCAGCCAGGGCAGCCTCGAGCTCAACCGCGAGCTGCCGCAGCGCCTGGAGCCCTTCTTAGGCGAGTACCAGGTGCTGCACCAGTGCGGGGTGCGCTGGGAGGCCCAGATGCAGGCCGAGCACGGCAAGACCCCCGGCTACGCGGTGCGCGGCTTCGTGGACGGGCCGCTGGCCTGGAGCGCCGCCGACCTCGCCATCACCCGCGCGGGGGCCGGGACCTTGGCCGAGGCCGCCTTCCACGGGGTGCCCGGCCTGCTCGTGCCCCTGCCGCGCGACCTCGACGGCGGGGCGCAGTGGGCCAACGCCGGCTTCTATGCCGAGCGGGGCGCTTCGGTTATCCTGGACGGCTGGGAGCGGTTCCAGGCCAAGCTGGAGCAGCTCATCACCCAGGCCCCCGCCATGAAGAACGCCCTCGCCCCCCTCTCCCCCGCCGGGGCCGCCCGGCGGCTCGCCGAACTCGTGCTGGAGGTCGCCCGGTGAGTGCCCGCCACTACCACCTCATGGGCATCGGCGGGATCAGCGTCTCCGCGCTGGCCGAGATCCTGCAGCACCAGGGGCACCGGGTCTCGGGCTGCGACCAGCACCTCTCCGAGCGCACCGCCCGCCTCGAGCGCCGGGGCATCGCGGTCCTCCAGGGGCACGCGCCGGAGCACCTCGAGGGCGTGGACGTGCTCGTAGCCTCCACCGCCATCGGCGAGGACGAGCCCGAGCTGGCCGAGGCCCGCCGCCGCCGCATCCGCGTGCTGCGGCGCATCGAGCTGCTGGGGGAGGTCATGGGCCGGGGCACCAGCCTGGGCGTGACCGGCTCGCACGGCAAGACCTCCACCAGCGCCATGCTGGCCCAGATCCTGCTGGGGGCGGGCCGCGACCCCACCGTGGTCCTGGGCGCCGACTTCGCCGCCATCGGCGGCAACTACCGCATCGGCGACGGGCCCATCGTGGCCGAGGTCGATGAGTCGGACCCGCTGTTCCAGCACCTCGCCCTCGACGTCGCCGTGATCACCAACCTCGAGGCCGACCACATCTCCCCCGACGGCCGCCCCCGCCCCAACTACCACGAGTCCTTCGCCAGCCTCAAGGAGGCCGTGCGCACCTTCGCCCGCAACGCGGCCAAGGTGGTCTACAACGCCGAGTGGGCCCACCTCGAGGCCCTCACCGCCGGGACCGAGCGCTACGGCTTCGGGCTCGAGCACGGCGACTGCCACGCCGCCAACGTCGAACTCCTGCCCTTCGGCAGCCGCTTCGAGCTGGTGTGGCAGGGGCAGGTGCTGGGGCCGCTCGAGCTGCAGGTGCCCGGCCGCCACAACATCGCCAACGCCCTCGCCGCCGCCACCGCCGCCCTCTTGGCGGGGGTGCCCTTCACGGCCATCGCCGCCGCCCTGCACGCCTTCGCCGGGGCCCGTCGCCGCTTCGAGCGGGTGGGCGAGTGGCAGGGGGCGCTGGTGGTGGACGACTACGCCCACAACGCCACCAAGCTCGCGGCCCTGCTGGCCGCCGCCAGGGCCACCGGCCTGCGGGTGCGGGCGGTGTTCCAGCCCCACCGCTACGGGCGCAGCGAGCAGGAGTGGCCCGGCTACGCCCGCGCGCTCGAGCAGGCCCACGAGGTGCTGCTCCTCGACGTCTACGCCGCCTCCGAGAGGCCCCTGCGCCTGAGCAGCGCCCAGATCGTGGGCAACATCGTCGAGCACCTGCAGCAGCGCGGGCACGCCGCCCGGCACTACGCCTGGGACGAGGCGCTGGCCTACCTGCGCCGCAGCGCCCGCCCCGGCGACCTCATCCTCACCGTGGGCGCGGGCGACGTGTCCCGGCTCGGCCGGCTCCTGGTCAGCCCGGCCCCCACCCCGGGCCAGGAGGTCGTGTGAAGGTCGAGCGGCTCCCCCTCAGCAAGCTCACCACCTTGGGCGTGGGGGGCCCGGCCGAGGTCTGGACGGTCGAGACCCCCGAGGACCTCGCCCGCGCCACCGAGGCCCCCTACCGGGTGCTGGGCAACGGCTCCAACCTCCTCGTCGCCGACGCCGGCGTGCCGGAGCGGGTCATCGCCTTGGGCGGGGTCTTCAAGGAGTGGGACTTCGCCGGCTGGGTGGGGGCTGGGGCATTGGTCAGCACGCTGCTGCTCAAGAGCGCGCGGCTGGGGCTGTCGGGCCTCGAGGGCCTGCACGGGGTCCCCGCGCAGGTGGGCGGGGCCGTGAAGATGAACGCGGGCACGCGCTTCGGGGAGATGGCCGGCGCGCTCGAGCTCGTCGAGATCTTCCACGACGGCGCCCTGCACGTCTACCGCCCCGAGGAGCTGGGCTTCTCCTACCGCCACTCCGCGCTGCCCCCCGGCTCGGTCGTGACCCGCGTCAGGCTGCGGCTGCTCGAGGCGGGCGAGGAGGCGGTGCGGGCCAAGATCGCGCTGGTGGACGCCGCCCGCAAGGGCCAGCCCAAGAAGAAGAGCGCGGGTTGCGCGTTCAAGAACCCCGCCGGGGACTCCGCGGGCCGCCTCATCGACCGGGCCGGGCTCAAGGGCCTCGCGGTGGGCCGGGCCATGATCAGCCACGAGCACGGCAACTTCATCGTCAACCTGGGCGGGGCCACCGCCCGGGAGGTCTACGCCCTGCTGCGCCGGGTGCAGCGGGTGCTGCCCCTGGAGGTCGAGTGGGAGATCTGGGGCGAGCTGGGGGCGGAGTTGGGGGAGGAGGTGGTCGCGTGATCCGAGGCTTTTTGGCGCTGCTCACGCTGGTCGCCCTCGGCGTGGGCAGCCGGGTGGTGTGGCCGGTGGAGCAGGTGGTGGTGGCGGGCAACGCCCAGCTCTCCGACGCCGAGGTGCGCTCGATCACCGGCCTCGAGGCCGGCACCCCCTGGCTGTGGGCCTGGCCGCACGCGCTCGAGCCCCTGCGCGCGAACCCCTGGGTGCGCTCGGCCCGGCTCGAGCGCCCGGCCATCGGGGAGCTGCGGGTGGTGCTCGAGGAGCGCAAGGCGCTGGCGACGCTGGTGCGCGAGGGGAGGGAGTGGGGCCTCAGCGGCGACGGGGTGCTGCTGCCTGATCCGCCCAAGACCCGAACCCGCATCGAGGGGCTGGGCACGCCCCGCCTCGCCGATCTCATCGCCATCGTCAAAACCCTTCCCAACGCCACGGCCATCCGCTATACTCCTGCGGGTTATACGGTCCGTGGGGAGGGCTTCGAGGTGTGGGCCGCCACGGCCGAGGAATTGAAAAAGTGGGCCAAAGACCGTAAATCCCTTGCAAACAAGCCCACCTACCTCTATCCTTGGGGGGAGAGTAAAAGCCGATGATTCTTGTAGGAATTGACGTAGGGACCACCAAAGTCTGCACCGTGATTGGTGAACTCTCGTCCGACGGTCACCTGGACGTGATCGGTGAAGGCACCGTTCCTTCCCAAGGGCTCAAGCGGGGAGTGGTCACCAACCTCGAGCGCACCAGCGAAGCCATCCGGCAAAGCCTCTTCCAGGCCGAGCGGGTGGCCGGGGTCAAGGCCGAGCAGGTGTTCGTGGGGGTCGCGGGCTCGCACATCAAGAGCGTGACCAGCCACGGCCTCGCCGCCATCCGGCGCGGGCACAGCATCACCCAGGCCGACATCGACCGGGCCATCGAGCAGGCCAAGGCCTACCCCTTCGAGGGCGACGTTGACCTCATCCACGCCCTGCCGCTGGAGTTCCGCGTAGACGGCCAGGAGGGCATCCGCGACCCCATCGGCATGGCCGGGGTGCGCCTGGAGGTGGACGTGCACCTGGTGGCCGCCGGGCGCGGCCCCATCACCAACCTGCGCAAGGCCGTCGAGGACGCGGAGGTGGGCGTGGGCGGGGTCATCCTGCAGTCCTACGCCTCCGGGCTCGCGGTGCTCTCCCCCGAGGAGATGGGCATGACCGTCATGCTCATCGACATGGGCGGGGGCACCACCGACGTGGCCGTGTTCAAGGGCGGCCGCCTGGCCCACTCCGCCGTCATCCCCCTGGGCGGCGACCACATCACCGGCGACATCTCCCAGCTCCTGCGCATCCCCTTCGAGGAGGCCGAGCGGGTGAAGAAGAAGTACGGGGCGGCCCTGCCCGAGCTCGCCGACCCCGAGCTGGTGCTCGAGATCAACCAGGAGGGCGGCCCGCCCCAGGTGGTGCAGGCCACCGAGCTCGCCAAGATCATCCGCCCGCGCCTGCGCGAGATTTTGCACTTCGCCCGCTCCAACGTGGACGAGGCGCTGGGGCCGCTGGAGATCACCGTGGGCAAGGTGGTGCTCACCGGCGGCAGCGCCCTGGTGCGGGGCCTGGAGGAGCTCGCCCGCAAGCAGTTCAACCTGCCCGTGCGGCTGGGGCGGCCCATCGGGGTCTCGGGCCTCACCGACGTGGTGGCCTCCCCCACCCACGCCACCGCCGTGGGCCTGGTGCGCTACGCCAGCCTCTACACGCAGCCCGCCGCCGGCAAGGCGGGGGTGCTGCGCCTGGGGCGTAAAACGGCACAATCGGCCAACAACCCGGCCGCGGCCAGCAAGGAAGAGGAAGGGCCGGGGCTGTGGGAGCGGATCAAAGGCGTATTCAAGAACTTCTTCTAAGGAGACGGGGTTATGGGAGACGTGGTGATTAAAGTCATCGGCCTGGGTGGCGCGGGCAACAACGCGGTCAACCGCATGATCGAGTCCGGCCTGTCCGGCGTGGAGTTCATCGCCGCCAACACCGACGCCCAGGTCCTGGCGACCAGCCTGGCCGACATGCGCATCCAGTTGGGCGACAAGCTCACGCGCGGCCTGGGCGCCGGGGCCAACCCCGAGATCGGCGAGAAGGCCGCCGAGGAGACCCGCGACGTCATCGAGGAGCAGCTCGAGGGCGCCGACTTGGTGTTCGTCACCGCCGGCATGGGCGGCGGCACCGGCACCGGCAGCGCCCCCGTGGTGGCCGACATCGCCAAGAAGCTCGGCTGCCTCACCGTGGGCGTGGTCAGCCGCCCCTTCTCCTGGGAGGGGCCCCGCCGCATGCGGGCCGCCGAGGAGGGCATCCGCAAGCTGCGCGAGCGCGTGGACGCGATGGTGGTGGTCTCCAACGACCGCCTGCTGCAGGCGCTGGACAAGAAGATCGGCATGAAGGACGCCTTCATGGTGGCCGACCGGGTGCTCTACCACGGCGTGAAGGGCATCACCGACGTGATCACCCTGCCCGGCCTCATCAACCTCGACTTCGCCGACGTGCGCGCGCTGCTGGAGAACGCCGGCCAGGTGCTCATGGGCATCGGCTCCGGCCAGGGCGAGAACAAGGTCAGCGACGCCGTGCGCAGCGCCGTGCACTCCCCGCTGCTCGAGCGCTCCATCGAAGGCGCCCGCCGCCTGCTGGTCAACGTGGTGGGCTCGGAAGAGCTGGGCCTGGCCGAGGCCTCCGCCGTGGCCGAGCAGATCCGCGAGTCCACCGGCATGGAGGACGTGGACGTGCTCTACGGCCTCACCTACGACGACCGCGCCAAGGACGAGATGCGCGTCATCCTCATCGCCGCCGGCTTCGGCGAGGGCGCCGTGATCGCCAAGCCCGCCGGCTCGCGCCTCGTGGACTTCCCCGCCACCAACGTTGACCTCTCCAACATCGACATCCCCGCCTTCATCCGCTACGGCGACGGGGACATGCCCAAGCGGGGCAACTAAAGCCCGCCGGGGGCCGAGGGTCGAGGGCCGGACATGCTCGACCCTTTTTCGGCTCTGAACCCCTGACCCTTGACATGATCGTTTTAGGCATCGACCCCGGCATCACCAACATGGGCCTGGGGGTGGTGGAGCAGGTGGGCAAGCAGCAGCGGCTGCTGCACGCCGACGTGATCACCACCCGGCACTCCGACCCCGCCCCCGAGCGCATCGGGAAGATCTACCAGACCGTGCTCGAGGCCGTCCGCACCTACAAACCCCAGGCCATCGCGGTCGAGGAGCAGTTCTTCTACCGCCAGAACGAGCTGGCCTACAAGGTGGGCTGGGCCATGGGCGCCCTGCTGGTGGTGGCCGACCAGCACGGCCTGCCGGTCTACGGCTACGGCCCCCCCAAGGTCAAGCAGGCCCTCGTAGGCTACGGCCACGCCGACAAGGACCAGGTGGCCTTCATGGTACGCGCCGTGCTGGGCCTGAAGGAAACCCCCAAGCCCAGCCACAAGGCCGACGCCATCGCCATCGCGCTCACCCACTGTTTCTTCATCAACCTGGGCCAACCGAGCCCGGTGTAGGAAGCGGTCAGCCGTCAGCCTGTGGCTCGTGGCTCGTGGTGACCCCTCCCCGTCCCTCCCCGCGCACGGGAGGGAAATATCCCCCCAGCCC
>NZ_QXDL01000299.1:0-3769 GCF_003574345.1 Calidithermus terrae | reverse complement strand
GCCCCGTATCCCTACGGCGCCCGCGCCCCCGGCGGCCGAGGAGCAGTGATCTCATCGCTTCTCTCGACTCCTTCGCTTTCAAGGTCCCCGCGCCGCCCTCTGGACAGCGCAACGAGTAGATTACCGCCTGCCCTGAGTTATGTCAAGCCTCCCACCCCGCGCCGCCGGTCAGTCCCCTCGTTTTGCGCGCTCAACAACGAAATTTCTTGCCGACGCAGAGCAACGCTACGGGATATGAGGCCCTCAGACGCCGGCGGTTTGGTAACGATTCTCGTTCTCAAAGGCAATAAATCCGACTGGATTACTTGACATTCAATGGAGGCCTGCCTAGACTGCCCCTTGGTGAGTTGCCGGGGCGGGATCACCTGAACCCGGCCAGCTCGAGAGGAACCGCCATGAAGAAGCTGAGAATCGCGATCGCCACTGCGCTGGCTCTGGGAGCCCTCGCGCAGGCCCAGGGAACCCTGACCATCTACTCCGGGCGCAGCCAAGGGCTCGTTGACCCTTTGGTCAAGCAGTTCCAGGCCGAGACCGGCATCAAGGTCAACGTGAAGTACGGCCGCGACGCCGAGCTGCTCGCCGCCCTCCAGGAGGAAGGCGCCCGCAGCCCCGCCGACATCTTCTGGGCCAACACCTCCGGAGCCCTGGGCGCGGCACAGCCCCTGATGATCAAGTTGCCCGCCTCCATCAGCGGCAAGCCCAGCGGCTTCATGCCGGGGTCGGGCACCTGGACCCCCCTCTCCATCCGCTTCCGGGTGCTGGCCTACAACACCCAGAAGCTCAAGCCCGAGCAATTCCCCCAGTCGGTGATGGATCTGCCCCAGCAGACCCAGCTCAAGGGCCGCATCGGCTGGACCCCCACCTACTCCAGCTTCCAGGACTTCATCGCCGCCATGATCCTGGTCCACGGCGAGGCCAAGACCAAGGAGTGGCTCGAGGGCATGAAGCGGCTCGAGCCCAAGGTCTACCCCTCCAACCCGCCCATGATGGAGGCCATCCGGGCCGGTGAGATCGACGTGGCCCTGACCAACCACTACTACATCCAGCGCTTCGTCAAGGCCGGCTACCCCATCGGCACCTACTACTTCGCCAAGGGCGACGTGGGCAGCCTGGCGCTGGTGACCGGCGCGGGCGTCCTCAAGAGCAGCAAGAACGTAGCCAACGCCACCCGCTTCCTGATCTGGCTGCTCTCCCCCAAGGCCCAGCAGTTCTTCCCCGGCGAGCTCTTCGAGTACCCGGTGACCAAGGGGGCCATCCTGCCCACCACCCTCAACCCCCTCGACGACATCCTCGCCCGCAGCCCCAAGATCGACTTCGAGAAGCTCCAGCTCGACAACGCCCTCAAAGTGCTGCGCGAAGCCGGGCTGCTTTAAACCCCTGATTGCCGATCGTCCCGATCGGGTGCCGGAGGCGGAGGGCGAGCGTGCCCTCCGCCTCCAATTGGCGCCCGGGCGGTTCGGGTATCGTGGAGGCTTATGGAACGCGACACCGCACCCACCCTTTCCCCCCTGCCGACGGCCGAGCTGCTCGAGCTCATCCGCCGTCGCCGCAGCGTCAAGCAGAACCTGCTGCGCCCCGACCCCGTCGCGCGGGAGTGCGTGGAGCAGATGCTCGAGGCCGCCAACTGGGCCCCCAACCACGGGGGGAGCGAGCCCTGGCGCTTCACGGTCTTCGCCGGGGAGGCCCGGCGGGCGCTGGGCGAGGCCTTCGCCCGGTCCTACCGGCTGGGCATCGACCCCGCCAAGTACGTCCCGGAGGCCGAGAAGGCCCAGCTCGAGCGGGTCTGGCTGGCGCCGGTGTGGATCGCCATCGGGATGCAGCCCGGCGGGCGCCACCCCGAGTGGGAAGAGGTCGCCGCCGTGGGGGCCGCGGTGCACGCGGCGCAACTGGTCGCCGCCAGCCGGGGCCTGGCCGCGTTCTGGACCTCGGGCATGCCGGTGCTACACGAGAACACCGCGCGCTTCGTGGGGCTCGAGGCCCCCGCCCGCCTGCTGGGCTTCCTCTACGTGGGCTACCCGGCCATCCCCTGGCCCGAGGGCCTGCGGGGCGACTGGCGCGAGAAGGTCGCCTGGCGCTGGGATTAGGCGTCAGGGGCTTGCTCGTGAGCTTATTGCGAACGGTTCGCAGTGTGTTTTTTGCCCCGAAACCCTAGCGGAAAACTAGGATAAACTCATCGGGCTGTGGTGCGCGCCGGCCGTCGGCCCATCCCCTGGCACTTCCTGATCCCCGCCCTGATCGCGGGGGCCGGGGTCTTGCTGCCGCTGGCCTACCTGGGGCTGCGGGCCCTCGAGGCCGACCCCCGCACCCTGGCCGAGCTGGTGCTGCGCGAGCGCAACCTGCGGCTGCTGCTCAACACCGTGGCCCTGCTGGTCGGGGTCTTGCTGGGCACCGCCCTGCTGGCGCTGCCCCTGGCCTGGCTCACCACCCGCAGCGACCTGCGCGGCAAGCGCTTCTGGACGGTGCTGCTGACCCTGCCGCTGGCGGTGCCGGGCTTCGTGGGGGCCTACGCCCTGCTGGGCGCGACCGGGCCGAGCGGGATGCTCGAGGCCGTCCTGGGCATCGACTGGCCCCGCCCCTGGGGCTACTGGGGGGCCTGGGGGGTGCTGGTGCTGTTCACCTACCCCTACCTCTTCCTCAACCTCAGGGCCGGGCTGCTGGGCCTGGACCCCAGCCTCGAGGAGGCCGCGCAGAGCCTGGGCTACCGGCGGATGGAGGTCTTCCTCAAGGTGGTGCTGCCCCAACTGCGCCCCGCCTTCTACGCCGGGGGGCTGTTGGTGGGGCTGCACGTGCTGGGCGACTTCGGCGTGGTCAGCCTGATGCGCTACGAGACCTTCAGCTACGCCATCTACCTGCAGTACTCCGCCTCCTTCGACCGCGTCTACGCCGCCTGGCTCTCGCTGATGCTCATCGGGCTCACCGGGGGGTTGCTGTGGCTCGAGTCGCGCCTGCTCTCGGGGCTCAGCTTCTCGCGGGTGGGGCTGGGCAGCGCCCGGCTGGCGCGCCCGGTGCCGCTGGGGCCCTGGCGCTGGCTGAGCTACCCGCTGCTGCTGGCGCCGGTGGTGGGCGCGCTGCTCATCCCCCTCGCCACCATGCTCTACTGGGCGCTGCGCTTCCCCTACGAGAACCGGGTGTCGGTGAGCGAGGCCCTGGCCAACTCGGCCCAGGCCGCCGCGCCCGCCGCGCTGGTGGCGGTGCTGCTGGCCCTGCCCCTGGCCTACTTGGGGGTGCGCTTCCCCTCGCCCTTCTCCCGGCTCTTGGAGCGCACCGCCTACCTGGGCTACGCCACCCCGCCCCTGGCCTTCGCCCTGGCCCTGATCTTCTTCAGCCTGCGCGGGGTGCCCTTCCTCTACCAGACCCTGGCCCTGCTGGTGCTGGCCTACGCCCTGCACTTCATGGCCGAGGCCATCGGGCCCATGCGCAGCGCGCTCTACCAGGCCCCGCCGCGGCTGGAGGAGGCCGCGCGCAACCTGGGCTATGGCCCCCTCCAGGCCTTCCTCAAGGCCACCTTCCCGCTCCTGTGGCGGGGGGTGCTCGCCAGCTTGGCCTTAGTCTTCCTCTCCTCGGTCAAGGAGCTGCCGCTGACCTTCCTGCTGGCGCCGGTGGGCTACAGCACCCTCGCCACCCAGATCTGGGCCTACACCTCCGAGGCCATGTATGCTGAGGCAGCCCCCTACGCCCTGCTGATCGTGCTCTTCTCGGCCTGCTTCGTCGGGCTCTTGATCTCCCAGGAACGCCGCCGATGATCGAAACCGCCCCCACCCCCCAGACC
>NZ_QXDL01000298.1:0-3779 GCF_003574345.1 Calidithermus terrae | reverse complement strand
GAAGGGCAGCTTGTAGGGGCGGCTATGCACCAGCGAGGCCACCACGGCCTGCGGCAAGGTCCAGCCTGCCCCCATCACGGCGGGGATGAGCCCGACGGGCGCGTTGCTGGCCCCGAGCTGGCTGGCGGCCTTCCTGCTCGACAGCGAGCCGCGGCCCGGCCAGGACTTCGGCCTCGCCGGGGCCCGGCAGCTCCTCGCCCGGGCGCTGGGGATGGCCCGCCGGGCCGAAGCCCTCCCGCCCGAACATTGGCCCGCCTTCAGCGGGCCCTACGACGAGTTCCTCACCCACCCCTACCACCTCGTCGCCAGCGTCTACCTCAGCGCCGGCGGCCTGGTCGCCGGGGCCGGCCTGCAGGCGACGGCCTTCGCCGCGGCCAACGGCCTGCCCTTGCCGAAGATCGTGCCCCTCACCGCAACCACAGGAGCCACTCATGCAGAACAAGCGCTATAGCGGATACAAGTCCTTCGAATACCTCGAGCCCGGCCTCGACTACAAGCCCTTCAAGCTAGCCAAGGAGCTGGGCCGGGTGCCGAGCCGGGGGGTGGAGGTGACGCCCGAGCAGGAGGAGCGGGTGAGGCGCATCTTCGAGCAAAACCTCATCATCTCGCTGCACGACCACTGCTTCGTGGCCCCCGAGAACCTCGCCGAGTTCTTCGAGTTCCGCCGCCAGGGCCGCGACTGGACCGGCTACGAGGGCCTGAGCGTCAGCGGCCTCGACTGCGTCTTCGACAACCTCATGAACGGCACCGCCATGATCACCTCGCGCGGGGGCTGGAAGTGGGACGACATCATCTACGACCTGGGCATGCGCCTGTCCGACATCGCGCACCAGGACATGGTGGTGCTGGCGACGACCACTGAGGACATCGTGCGGGCCAAGCACAACGGCCGGGTCGCCTTCGTGGTCTCGCTCGAGGGCGCGGCCATGATCGAGAACGAGCTCGACCGGCTGGACATCCTCTACGGGCTGGGGGTGCGCTGCCTGGGCATCGCCTACAGCGAGGGCAACCAGCTCGGCGGCGGGCTGCGCGAGCCCAACGACGGCGGGCTGACGGTCTTCGGCCGCCAGGCGGTGCGGCGCATGAACAAGCTGGGCATCGCCATCGACATCTCCCACTCCGGCGACCGCACCTCCATGGACACCATCGAAGTCAGCGAGAAGCCGGTCTTCATCACCCACGCCGGGGCCCGGGCGCTGTGGAACTCCAACCGCCTCAAGCCCGACGAGGTGATCAAAGCCTGCGCCGCCAAGGGCGGGGTCATCGGCATCGAGGCCGCCCCCCACACCACCATCACCCAGAAGAACCCCCGCCACACCATCGACAGCTTCATGGAGCACTTCGAGTACTGCGTCGAGCTCGTGGGCATCGACCACGTCGCCTTCGGCCCCGACGTGCTCTTCGGCGACCACGTGGGCCTGCACCACACCCTCTCGGAGGCGCTGTCCATCGCGGCGAGCCGGGGGAAGCTCGAGTACCCCCGGGTGGAGTGGGTCGACGGGCTGGAGAACCCGGCCGAGGCCTTCCCCAACATCGTGCGCTGGCTGGTCAAGCACGGCTACAGCGACGAGGACATCGCCAAGGCGGTGGGAGGCAACGTCATGCGGGTGCTGAAGGAGGCCTGGTACAAGTAGCGAGTAGGCGAGCGTTCGGCTTTAGCGCCTCGTGGCACCGCGCCCCCTCGACCTCTTGACGAGCCCACGAGCAGACCCAAGCGCAGGGCCTTCCAGGGGAACACCCGGCAGCCGGCGGCCCCGCGGGGAGCCCTGCGAGTTCGAAGGAGCCAAGATGCACATCGAAGTCAACGGGGTAAGGCTGGTCTACGACGACTCGGGCGGCGACAAGACCGCCTTCGTGACCCTGCACGGGGGGCCGGGGATGGGCAGCCGCAAAGGGGACTGGGCCGCCTTCCAGCCCCTCACCGACGCCTACCGCCTCGTCAGCTATGACCAGCGCGGCAACGGCGAGTCGGAGGGCCGTGAGCCCTACTCGCACGAGCAGTTCGTCGCCGACCTCGAGGGCCTGCGCCAGGCCCTGGGGCTGGGCAAGATCGTGCTGCTGGGCGGCTCCTACGGCGGCTTCATCGCCCTGGAGTACGCCCTGCGCCACCAGGACAAGCTGCACGCGCTGATCCTGCGCGACACCGCCGCGAGCAACAAGTACCAGTACACCTCCAAGCAGCGGGCGCTGGCGAGCGGCTTCCCGATGGACGAGGAACGCCTCGACCGGCTCTTCGACGGGCGGATGACCTCCGACGAGGACTTCCGCGAGAGCTTCGCCATGATCCAGCCGCTCTACACCGTCCGGCGCGACCCCGAGGAGGAGGCCCGGCGGCTGGCGGCCATCCCCTTCCGCTACCAGACCCACAACTGGGCCTTCAGCCGCAACCAGCCCGGCTACGACATCGCCTCGAGGCTGCCCGAGATAAAGGTCCCGGTGCTGGTGACGGTCGGGCGTCACGACTGGATCACCCCGCTCGAGGCCAGCGAGGAGCTCGCGCGGGGCCTGCCCAGGGGCGAGCTCGTGGTCTTCGAGAACAGCGGCCACTCGCCCCACGTCGAGGAGCAGGGGCGCTACCTCCAGGTCGTGCGGGACTTCCTGAGGCGCCACCTCGTCCCGGAGCGCCGGTGATCGGCCCCGTCCCCCCCGGCGAGCGCGCCCAGCGGGCGCGGCGGGCCTTCGACTTCGCCGGCCCCGGCCTCAGGGGCTTAGTGCTCTTCGACGACCAGTTCATCCAGTACTACGCCGGCTTCGCCTTCATCCCCACCGAGCGGCCCGTCGCCCTGGTCGTCACGCGCGAGGGCGAGCGGGTGCTCTTCGTGCCCCGCCTCGAGCACGAGCACGCCCGCGAGACCGCGCAGGCCGATGAGGTGTGCTCGTACCCCGAGTACCCGGGCGAGCGCCACCCCCTCCACCTCCTGCTCGAGCACCTCCGGCGCCTGGGCTTAGCCCCCGGCACCGTGGGCGTGGACCACGACGGCTACCCCCCGGTCATGGGCTACTCCGGCCCCGCGCTCAGCGAATTGCTGCCGGTGCGGCGGGTCTCCGCCGCGCTCGACCGCCAGATGGCCCTGAAGTCCGAGCACGAGCTCTCCCTCATCCGCGAGAGCGCCCGCTGGGCGGAGCACGCCCACCGGCTGCTGCAGCAGTACACCCGCCCCGGGCTCACCGAGGGCGAGGTCGAGGCGCGCGCCACCCGCGAGGCCACCCAGGCCATGCAGGCGGCGCTGGGGCCGGGCTTCCGCAGCCACAACCGCTGGGTCAGCGGGGCCGTGGCGCTGTACCGCGGCCAGGTCGGGCCCAACAGCGCCCTGCCGCACGCCATCGGCATCAACGCGGCCTTCCGGCCCGGCGACAACCTGGTCACCGGGGCCAGCGCCGGGGTGTGGGGCTACCTCAGCGAGCTCGAGCGCACCCTGTTCGTCGGCGAGCCCACCCCCGAGCAGCGCCGCTACTTCCGGCACATGCTGGCGCTGCAGGACCTGGCGCTGGAGCACCTGCGCCCGGGGCGGGCCTGCGCCGACGCCGACCGCGCGGTGCGGGCGTACTGCGAGCGGGAGGGCCTCGCCGGGCACTGGCGGCACCACGTGGGCCACGGCCTGGGGCAGCGCATCCACGAGAGCCCCTTCCTCGACGTCGGGGAGACGGCCGTGCTCGAGCCCGGCGGCGACCTGATGATCTTCGGCAGCCCCCGGCTGACCCACAGCCTCCAGGGCCTGGGCCTGGTCGACGAGTACCTGCTGTTCGTCAACCCGCTGCTGCTGGGCGACGGCGTGCCG
>NZ_QXDL01000297.1:0-3794 GCF_003574345.1 Calidithermus terrae | reverse complement strand
GTGCGCGGGGGCCTGGGGGTGCAAGTAGCCTGGACCTATTTCAAGGCGAACGCCGACCTCGCGGCGCTGGCCGACGTCGGCCAGGAAGGGTTTTACGGCGGCGCTGGCCTCGAGGCGGAGCTCAAGGTCTTGCCGGCGCTTCCCGTCAGCCTCGACCTCTCGCTGTGTGCGATCCTAGGCTATGAATTCCGGGTTACCCCCTACTGGAGCCTTTTCTCCGAGCTACGGCCCCGCTACTCCCTGGGGGGAGGGGGGTTTTCGCTCGGCCTGGCCTTGGGGTTGAACCTTTATTTCCAGCCGGCCCACGGCCCCTAGCTCCGGACGCGAACGGAGGGCAGGGCATCCACGGTGGGGCCAGGCCCGGGCATGACGCCGCGCCCCGTGCTTGCGGAACGATTCCGGATAGGGTATATTTCTCCGGGCTATATACCTGACAACTCGGAGGAATTATGAGAGCAAACCGCTGGCTTTTCGGAAGCACTTTATTGCCCGCACTCCTGCTGATCGCCGCGTGCGACGGGGGCAAGACCGCTCCCCCCGAGCCCACCCCCCAGCCCGCCACGCCGGGGGAGACCAAGAGCACCCTGACCAGCGTCGGCACCAGCGCCAGCGACCTGGCTAGGGAGCTGCAGGCGGAATTCGACGCGCTGATGAAGGATTGGGGGCTGAGCGGGGCCGTGGCCCATGGCGTGGGCGGCTGGGCTTCCGTGGCCCAGGCCGTGGTGCCCGACGTGGGCCTGCTCTCCAGCGGCAAGCTCCGCACCACCGACGCCCAGGCCGTGGGCAAGGAGATCCTCCAGGCCGTCGCCACGGTCGAAAAGCTCCCCCGGGGCGTGTACACCTGCTCCGGCTCCTACTGCACCAAGAAGGCCGAAAGCGACGACTACGTCGCCAGCCGGACCACGGCCAAGGGCGTGCTCAAGGTCGAGCTGGACTGGGACGCCTCGAGCCTGGGCACCCCTTCGCCCACCGTCCAGCTCCACATGCTGACCAACGACGGCAGCCCCTACCAGGGCTACTTCATCGAAGCCCCGACCAAGATGGTGGCTAAGGTCAGCCTGGACGCGCAGGTCCTGGCCCAGGGCACCCTCGCCGTGGCCTGGCACCCCAGCAGTTGCCTGGCCGGCAAATACCTCCACGACGTCCCGGACTCGCTCGAGCTCAGCGGCTTCGTCAACCGCCCGGGCAGCGGCAAGGCCATCGAGGCCAGCGCCCGCTACGGCATCGGCGCCGGCAAGGTCCACACCAGCGGCTCCCTGAGCGCCAAGGGTGTGAGCAACGAGGCCTCGGTGCAGTGGGACGTCTCCAGCGTGGGCGCCGTCGAGCGCAGCGGCTGCGGCCGCCTCAGCAACTTCACGCCCGCCAACCTCGACTTCTCGGCCGGCGTCAGCGCCGACGGCCAGTCGCTGGCCCTGAGCTTCCTGGCCGACCAGTTCCAGAGCGGCCCCCAGGCGAGCTTCCGCCTGCAAAACGGCGTGCTCAAGGTCAACAAGAAGCAGGTCACCTTCTCCGGCGTCCTCGACGACGCCAACGGCAACTGCGTGCCCGGCGAGAACGTGACCCTGACCTTCTCCAGCGGCTCCACCAGCCTCGAGGCCTTCCTGATCGGCCAGCTCGGGCTGCGCACCTGCAGGTAGCCCCAAAGCGGGCGGGCCGGGGGATCCCCCGGCCCGCTTTCACCTGCCGTCGGGGTGCGGCGCCATCCCCAGGTGCAGCACGTAGCGCTCGGGCCCCTGGCGTTTGTGGTAGCGCTGGTAGATCTCCCACAGCTCGGCCTGCAAGGCCTTGGCGTCCTCGCGGGTGAGGTGCAGGCCGATGGTCCACAGGCTGAGCACGGCCGGCTCGTCCTCGCCGAGGAGCTTGGGGCGCACCTTCTCGTGGCTCGAGCCGAAGATCATCAGGCCGTGCTCGTTGAGGTAGACCGTGAGGTGGTCGCGGTACTTCGGCAGCCGGCGGGTGCGCTCTAAGCCCTCCTGCAACTGCCGCGACCAGAACACCGCGCTCTCGAGGTCCTCGAGCATGCGCGGGGGGATGAGGTCGAGGGGCACCTTGAAGCCGGTGGCGGTGGCCCGGTAGCGCTTGATGGGCCGGCCGCGGCGGGCCTCGAGGCCCACGACCTCGAGCAGCCCCGCCTCCACCATCTGCTCGACCCGGTAGTGCAGGGTCTGCAGCGGCACCTTGAGCGTCTCGGCGGCTTCCTTCACCGACAGCTCGGCCTTCATGAAGGGCTTGAGCCACAAGGCGACGTCGGGGTCGGCCAGGATGCGGGCGGCCAGGGGGTTCCTGACCTCCACCATCGGGGGGATTTCCACGGTCGCGGACATGTTCTTACTACTCTACACGCTGGCTTTAGATCTGAGTAGAGGGCCGCTACCCTGTGGGCACGCCGGGCGCGAGACGGGCAGGGCCGTGTTTGGAGGGGGCAGGTGCCCCCCGGGCGGGCCGGGCTCGAGGGGCGCCCTCACCGACGCCTTATGCCGAGATTCAGAGCACCCACCGGGCTTCCCGGGTTCACGCTGGTGGCCTCGGGGCAACTCGTCTCCATCCTGGGCTCGGAGATGAGCCAGTTCGGGCTGATGCTGTGGGCCTTCGAGCAGACCGGCCTGGCCACCTCCCTCGCCCTCATCGGCTTCTTCCACTTCCTGCCCCTGATCGCGGTTTCCCCCTTCGCCGGGGCCCTGGTCGACCGGAGCAACCGCAAGCTGATGATGATGCTCTCCGACCTGGGCTCGGCCGCCGCCACGCTGATGGTCTTCGGGCTCTACCTGGGCGGGGGCCTGCAGGTCTGGCACCTCTACCTGGCCGCCGCCGTCAGCGGGGCCTTCCACGCCTTCCAGTGGCCCGCCTTCTCGGCGGCCGTCAGCACCATGGTGCCCAAGGAGCAGTACGGCCGGGCCAACGGCCTGCTGTCGCTGAGCGAGTCGGTGGCGGGGATCGGGGCGCCGATGCTGGCCGCGGTGCTCTACGGCCTGATCGGGATCGGGGGGCTCCTCGCCATCGACCTGCTGAGCTTTTTGGTGGCGATCGGGGCCCTGCTGGTGGTGAAGGTGCCCCAGCCCCGCCAGAGCGCCGCGGGGCGCGAGAGCCGGGGGAGCCTGCTGCAGGAGGCGGCCTACGGCTTCCGCTACATCTTCGCCCGCCCGAGCCTGCTGGGCCTGCAGACCACCTTCTTGCTGCTCAACCTCTTCGCCACCTTCGGGCACGCCGTCCAGCCCGCCATGATCCTCAGCCGCACCGGCAACGACGAGACCGCCATGGGCATCGTCCGCACGGCGGCGGGGGTCGGGGGGGTGCTGGGCGGGCTCTTGCTCTCGACCTGGGGCGGCCCCCGGCGCAAGGTGCACGGCGTGCTGGCGGGGATGGTGGTCTCGAGCCTCTCCGGCAGCCTGCTGATGGGCCTGGGGCAGGGCGTGGCGGTGTGGGCGCTCGCCGGCTTCATCGCCCTGGTGACCATCCCCATCCTCAACGGCTCCAACCAGGCCATCTGGCAGGCCAAGGTGCCCCCGGACGTGCAGGGCAAGGTCTTCGCCGCCCGGCGCATGATCGCCTGGGTCGCCAACCCCCTCGCCATGCTGCTGGCGGGCCCGGTGGCCGACAGGCTCATGACCCCGGCCATGATGCCGGGCGGGGCGCTGGCGGGCACCTTCGGCGGCCTGGTGGGCACGGGGCCGGGCGCGGGGATCGCCCTGATGCTGGTGTTCACCGGCGTCCTGGGCGCGCTGGTGGGCTTAGGGGGCTACCTGTTCCCGGCCGTGCGCGACGCCGAGACGCTGCTCCCCGACCACGACCAGGCC
>NZ_QXDL01000296.1:0-3870 GCF_003574345.1 Calidithermus terrae | reverse complement strand
CCCCCTGCCCCCGCCCCCGCCGGCGACGCCGACAGCGTGTGGCTGCAGGGCCTCCTCGAGCACCACCACCGCCTGGTGAAGCAGGCTCTGCGCGAGCTGCGGCCCAAGACGGCCGGCCTCGAGCTCACCGAGGCGCTGGCCCAGGGGCTCCTGCCCCGCATGGGCCACGCCGGCAACATCGAGTACGTGATCAAGGACAACCTGGCGCGGGCGCTGGTGAACGGCTACTTCATCCACTGGGACATCCGCACCGGCGGCCTCCCGCCCGGCGCTGAGGCCCAGGCCCTGTGGTACATGACCCGCGACCACAAGGAGCAGTTCGCGGAGTCGAGCGACCTCGAGGTGCTCGAGAACCTCATCGGGCGCCTGCGCAAGGCGGGCAAGCTCGAGAAGCTGATGATCCAGGCCCGCACCCAGGCCGGCCTCTACGGCGCGGGCCTGCGCGGCTGAAACCAAGACGCCGCGGAGACGCGGCGGAGGCGCCCGGCCGAGCAGCCTCCCCTACAATAGCCCCGGTTCGTATAACCGGGGCCGCGCCCATCGCGGCCGCCAGAGGAGCCCCATGAATTTACTGGACACATTCTTCAACATCGTCTTCGACTTCCTAGTCGCCCGCTTCCCCAGCGGCATCCCCCAGGCCGCGCTCAACGCCGTCCGGCCCGCCCTGGTCGACGTGCTGGGAAGCTTGATCCAGGACGGCAACCTGCGGATCTCCGCCAAGCGGCGGCTCGAGCTGCAGGAGAAGCTCGACACCGCGCTGCGCGACGCGGGGCTGATGTGAAGGAGCTGCGTATGTGGAGACGCTGGGTGTTGGGCTGGGCCGGGGCCCTGCTGCTGGCAGGCTGCCTCTTCAACGACGAGAGCGCGCGGCTGAGCATCGTGCGCTCGAGCGCCACCGAGGCCAGCGTGATCTTCTTCGCCGGGAAGGCGGCGGCCGAAGAGGTGGCCCTGTTCGTCGGGGGCGATGGCCTCAGCGTCCAGGACGCCCGCTGCCGCCCCCAGGGGCGCGGCCAGGGCTGTGAGCTGGGCACCGTGGCCGCCGAGAGCAGCTACACCCTCCAGGTCAGGGGCAGCAAGCTCTCGGCCAACGTGACCTTCTACCGCCCGGGCAGCAGCGTGCCCAAGTTCATCGCCACCGGCGAGTAGGTGCCCGCCACGAACTCGCCCATCCCCCTGGCCTCGACCGGGCTTCCCTGCCAGGTGCCCCGCCCCCGCACCGGGCCCTCCCAGTAGGCTACGCCCGTGGAGGTGGTGAGCAATTCCTGGTCCCGGCGCACTGGGGCGAGCTCGAGCTCCAGCCCCTCGGCCTCGACCCGCCAGGATAGCGCGTAGCTGCGCCCGCTGGGCGAGGTCCAGCGCTCGAGCGGGGTCATGCGCAGGTTTCGGAGCCCGGCGATCCGCCCCTGGGGGTCGGTCCGGCTCCCCGCCAGTTGCACCACCTCCCCGTCGGTCTGCCCGGCGCCCGGCGGCTTCTTGACCCGGTAGAGCATGAGGTCGCTGCCGTCGGAGAGGTGCAGCCCGAACCAGTCCCACAAGGCGTCCCTCCCGGAAAGCTGCTCGCCCCACTGGTGGTCCATCCAGGCCTCCCCCTGCACCGCGCGGCCGTTGATGCGCCCCTCGAGGCCCAGCCGGGTGTAGGAGACGTAGTACATGCGCCCCACCTCCCCGGTGCCCGAGTAGCCGGGCGGGTGCACCACGGCGGGCTTTTTGGGGGTTAGCCGCACGTCGAGCGGCCCCGCCACGAGCCGGTAGCTCGCCCCCTCCTGTACCAGCCTCCAGTCCCCCTGCTCGATGCGCAGCGGCGGGAACTCGATGACGGCGTCGCCGCGCGGCGCGTCCTGGCGGAAGTCGAAGCGCTCGTCGAAGAGCTTGCGGCCGGCGCGCAGGTCGGTCACGGCGAGGTGCGAGGCGTGGAAGGGCCCGGGGTACAAGAAGCCGAGGAACGCCGGCCCCAGCCGCGGGGTGAAGTACCCCTTGAAGACGGCCCAGTGGAAGGCGATCCCGTCGTCGGGCAGGTACCCCGAGACGTACCACCACTCCACCGCCACGGGGTTGGGCCCCCAGTTGCCCGCTTCCGGCGGGCGGGCCGGGTCCACGTCCTGTAAAACAGGGACGCAAGCCGCCAGCAGCAACACGAGCCCGGCGCAGAGGGGCTTCATGAGGCCATTCTAGCGGGCAGCGGGCATCGGGTCGCGGGTTCAGGATGACGGGATCGGTGGCCGATAGTCGATGGTCAAGGGTCGAGGGCCAGGGCGTCTTGCGTATTGCGTTTCGCATACGGCGTACGACGTAAGACGTAGGACATGCGTCTTGCGTTTTGCGTCTTGCGTTTTGCGTTTGGCGCCTCGCGTACGACGTAAGACGTACGACGTACGACCCCTATCAGACGTACGACCCGCGCCCGGCTATCCGCTATCGCCCCTCGACCTACCCTTAGGCTATTGATCGTGACCGACACCCACTGCCACCTCGACTACCTCGAGCCCGCCGAGCTCGCGGGGGCCCTCGAGGCCGCCCGGGGCTTCCGCGCGATGCTGACCATCGGCACCGAGCCTGCTAAGTCCCTCCGCAACCTGCAGATCGCCGCTTCCGCCCCCAACGTCTGGGCGGCGGTGGGGATACACCCCACCGAGGCCGAGCGCTGGCGCGAACACCGGGAGGAGACCCGTGAGCTCGCCCGCCACGAGCGGGTACGCGCCGTCGGGGAGAGCGGTCTGGACTTCTACTGGACCCCCCAGACCCGCCCCCATCAGTACGAAGCCCTCGACTGGCAGGCCGAGCTGGCCGCCGAACTGGGCCTGCCCCTCATCCTGCACGTGCGCAGCGCCCAGGGCGACGACCAAGCCGAGCTCGAGGTGGCCGAGTGGCTCCGGCGCAACCGGCCGCCTAAGGCCGTGCTGCACGCCTTCGGCGGGCACCCCGCGCTGGTGGAGGCGGGGCTCGAGGCCGGCGCCTACTTCAGCTTCGCAGGGCCGTTTACCTACAAGAAGAACACCCGGGTGCGCGAAGCGGCCCGGCAACTCCCCCTCGAGCGCCTCATGGTCGAGACCGACACCCCCTTCCTCCCCCCCGAGCCCCACCGGGGCAAGCGCAACCAGCCCGCCTACGTGCGCCACACCCTGGAAAAGCTGGCCGAAGTGCGCGGCCTGAGCGCCGCCGAGACGGAGCGCGTCACCGACGCCAACGCCCAGCGCTGCTTCGGCTTCACCCCCGCCTGAGGGCCCGTTGCCCACCGCCTGCCGCGGGCTAGAATACTTCCATGCGTTGCCAGGCCTTCACCCTCCGCCTCGACGAGCGCCAGAGCCTCGACCTCCAACGGCTCAACGACTTCCTCGAGCGCGTCCAGCCCATCCAGGTCTCGAGCGCCCTCGTGGCCGGCTCCGCCCCCGTGTGGTCGGTCCTGGTCTTCTACGAGGGCGAGGCCGAACCGCCGCAGCCCGTCGCCAAGACCGACAGGGCCCAGGCCGAAACGCCCGCCGAGCGGCCGCGCCCCGCCCCCGCCAACGAAGCGCTCTACCAGGCCCTGCGCGACTGGCGCAGCCAGAAAGCCCGCGCCGAAAACCTCCCCCCCTACATCATCGCCCACGACGCCCAGCTCGCCGCCATCGCCGACGCCCTGCCCACCACCCCCGAAGAGCTCACCCAGATCAAGGGCTTCGGCCCCCGCAAGGCCGAACGCTACGGCGATGAGATCCTGGCACTCGTCCGGAAGGCGGGAAGCGGGAAGCGATGAGCGGTCAGCTATCAGCCGTCAGCGGTAAGCACGTGGCCTGTGGCTCGTGGTTCACCCCTCCCCGTCCCCCAACCCTCCCCGCGCGCGGGGAAGGGGTATCCCCCCCTGCCCCCCTTGCTAAGGGGGGTGACAAGGCG
>NZ_QXDL01000295.1:0-3877 GCF_003574345.1 Calidithermus terrae | reverse complement strand
GGGAAGTGGGGCGGGGCGCCGTGGCCCTGGGCGCCGTCGTTGCCGGCGGAGGCGGCGATGAGGGCGTTCTTCTGCAGGGCGAAGGCCAACAGCACCCGCAGGGGCTCGATGGGCTTGGGGCTGCCCAGGCTGTAGTTAAGCACCAGCGTGCGCAGGGCCCTGAGGTCGCGGCCGCCGCTCGAGACCCGCGACAAGGCCCAGCAGGTCCCCCGGATGAGGTGGCTGGCCCGGCACAGGCCCCTCTCGTCGCAGACCCGCACCGGCAAGACCCGGGCCCTGGGGGCCAGTCCGGACCTCTCGCCCGCGACCAGGGCCGCGACGGGCGTGCCGTGCAGGGCGCCGCCGTTGCCGGGGACCTCGCGGGCGTCGGGGTCGTTGCCCACGAAGTCGAAGCCGGGGAGAAGCCTCGAGCCGAAGTTGTCGAGCACCCCGTCGGTGACGCCGGTGTCGAGCACCGCCACGGTGACGCCGGCGCCCGCGCCGCCCTCGAGCCCGGGCCTCCAGCCGACGGCCTCGCGGTAGTCCGGGGGGGCCTGCGCGAGGGCGGGCGCGTCGGTCCAGCCGGAGCTGTGGCTGTCGTCAACGGCCAGCACGAAGTCGTTCTGGGCGATGCGGGCGATGGCCTCGTTGAGGCGGACGCCGTCCACTTCCAGCAGCGCGAACGCCCCCTCGCAGGGGCCGAGCTCGGCGGGCACGGCGAGGCCGTGCCCGGCAGGCGGCACCGCCTCGCACCGCCGGAGCGTCTCCGCCGCCACGGCCCCGCCGAGCGCCTCCCGCTCGACCCGCTGGTAGAGCTCGTTCGGCGCGGCCCGGCCTTCGCGGAAGGGGTTGAGCGTGCGGTGGAACTCGAGCACCCGCGCCCGGATGCCCTGCCGCTCGAGGCCGATGAGCAGCCGGGCCAGGTCGCAGGGCGTCGCCGCGGCCTTGAACAGCACCGAGACGGCCGTCTCGGGCCCTAGGTCGAGGCGGGGATAGGGCGTCTGGGCCCAGGCCACAGCCGCCAGCCATAGCAGCACCGCGATAAACCCCTTCCGCATACGCCAACCTCCTGGGAGCAAGCCGGGCGCCCGCCGTCGCGGGCCGCCTCAAGACTGCACCTTCGCCCCTGACTGCGCCCTGACCGCCCGCAGCTCCCGGCGGAAGCGCTCGGCGTAGTCGTGGTCGCCGGCCCCCTCCAGCAGCAGAACGGCCTCCTCCAGCGCCGAGGGGTTGCCGGTGAGCTGGGAGATGTTGGCGAGCACCAGCGCCAGGTTGCGCAGGTCGCCGGTCTCACGGGCCGAGGCCATGGCGCGCTCGAAGGCCTCGAGGGCGGCCTCGGGCCGCGCCTGCTTGTTGAGCACCGAGCCCAAGTTGTTCCACGCCAGCACCGCCACGTCCAGCAGCCCGGCCTCCTCGGCCCAGGTGATCGACTGCCGGTAGGCGTCCTCGGCCCGCCCCCACGCCTGCTGCCGCTCGAAGACCAGGCCTAAGTTGAGGTAGGCCCCGGCCCGCAGGCGCAGGTTGTCGCGGCTGGCCTCCAGCACCTCCTCGAAGGCCTGCTCGGCCTCCTCGCCCATCTCGAGCCGCGTGAGCGCGGCGTTGTTGAGCGCCCCGCCCCGGCGGACGGGGTCGCCCAGGCTGTAGAACAAAGCGGCGGCCCGGTTGAAGCGGTCGAGGGCCTCGTCGAACTGCTTGTTGGAGAGGAAGACCTTGCCTAAGGTGTTGTGGGCCTCGGCGCGGGCCTCGGTGCCCCCCTGCAGGGCGGCCTCGGCGGCCTCGCGGGCCTCTTCGGGACGGCCCAGGCGCCACAGCAGCACCCCCTTGAGGGCCAGCAGGTCGGGGTGCTCGGGCAGGGCTTGCAGGCTCTCCAGCGCCTCCTGGTAGCGGCCGGTGCGCTCGAGGCAGCGGGCGTACAGCAGCCGCACGCCCGGCCCCTGAGGGGCCTCCTCCAGCACCTCGGCGGCCTTCTGGGGGAAGCCGCGCCGCAGCAGCTCGCGGGCCCAGGCGGCGTAGGCCTGCCCGACCTCGGGCAGGTCTTCCGCCTCCCACAGCAGCCTCGAGCGCCGGTAGAGCGGGAAGGCCTCGAGCCCGCCGCGCTGCCGGGCCAGCCGGAGCGAGAGCGCGGCCTGGAGGGAGGGCTGGCCGTCGAGGTAGTCGAGCACCGGGCGGCGCACCCGCAGGCGGCCCGAGGGCTCGATCAGGGCGGCGGTGGCGAGCTCCTCGAGGGCTTCGGCCATGCGGGGGGCCTCCAGGCTCAGGGCCCGCCGGGTGAGCACCAGGTCGGGCTCGTCGAGGAGGGCCAGGGTCAGGAACACCTCGCGGGCCACCGGCGAGAGGATCGCCAGGCGGGCCTCCAGGGCGGTCTCGAGCGGCTCCTCGCGCAGGTAGGCCTCCACCAGCGCGGGCAAGCCCCCGGTCTGCTCGAGGGCGCCGGGGAAGTCGCGCAGGGCCTCGGCCGTGAGCGGCCCCAGCTCCAGCAGCAGGTCGGGCTCGAGGGCGGGGGGCTCGCGCGAGGCCACGATCACCGCGGGGCCCCGCCCCAGGCCGCGCAGGCGGGTCAGCAGCGCCCGGCTCTCGGGGTCGGCGCGCTCCCAGCCGTCCAGCAGCACCGGGCCCGGGTCTTGGGCGAGCCGGCGCAGCAGGGCCTCCTCGTCCTGCCCCAGGGCCCCGCGCAGCAGGGGCTCGAGCGTCGCGTAGGGCAGCCCCGGGCGCCCCGCCAGGTACCGGCCGCTGCACGCCCGCAGCAGGGCGCTCTTGCCGATCCCGCTGCCCCCCCGCACCCAGGCCCACTGGCCGGGCCCCAGGGAGCGCAGCACCGCCAGCTCGCGCTCGCGCCCCACCAGCACCCGGCGCAACTGGGCCCGTGCCTCCTCGGCCCGCTGCTCCAGCCGCAGCCCCAGATCCCCGGCCTCGCGGCGCACCTCGCCCAGCAGGAGGCTGTTGCCCGCCAGCAGGAGGGGGTACAGCCGCAGCAGGTCCTCGGGCTCGAGGGCGGGCGCCGCGCGCAGCCCGTAGGCCTGCTCGGCCAGCCTGGCGGCCTGGTCGAAGCGGCTGCGGGCCGCCTCCTGCTCGGCGAGCGCGAGGTAGGCCTGGCGCACCTGCCCGGCGACGTGCTCGCGCCGGGCGTAGACCCACTCCTCGAGCTCGGCGCTCCAGTCGGGCAGGTAGAGCCCCTCGAGGAAAGGCCCCCGGTACAGCGCGATCGCCCCGGCGTAGTCGCGGGCCTCGAGCGCCGCCTTGAGCGCGTCGAGGTCGCTGTCGAGGCGGGCCCACGCCCGCACCTCGTCGGCCTCGACCGCCCCGGGGACGCCCTTGCGCAGGCGGGTCAGGGCCACCGACAGGCTGTTGAGGGCGTCGGCGTTGTCGGGCCAGAACAGCTCGGCCAGGTGCCGCCGTTCGCTCGGGCCCTCCACCAGCAAATACGTCAGCAGCAATAGGGGTTTTAAGCGGCCGAAGTCGGAGTGCTCGAGCTCGAGTCCGCCCAGGGTGCGGAGGAGCATAGGCCCATTGTAGGCGCTCGGCCCCCGGATGCGCTCCAAGTCCTTCAGCAAAAGCTAAGGCAGCGGTCAGGCTCCGGTCATGGTGCCTTGCCATGCTGGGCCTAGCTGCCAAGCCATTCGGGAGGACACTATGCTCAAGCCTATCCGCAGACCCCAACGCCCCTATACCGTCGCCACCCGCCGCTGGAGCCGTTCCCGCTTCCCCGCACGGGTTCTATTGCTGCCGAGCAGCCTAAAGAACTAAAGCGTTGACACTCCCATGGATAAATCCCTTGTCATTACCCATAAGTCTTGATTTTACGTGCCAGACGCACACCTTCGACTAGGGTTTGCAGTCTGGCCATCCCCCTCCACAGGGTGAGCCAGCCCGGCATCCCGTCCCCCTTGCGGCCCTGGTG
>NZ_QXDL01000294.1:0-3941 GCF_003574345.1 Calidithermus terrae | reverse complement strand
GCCTACGGCCACCCCCTCGCGGGCATGCCGCCGGGTCAAGGTGCGGCCCGCACCCCCGCGTACGCGGGCGCCGAGGCCCGGCGGCATGCCCGCGAGGGGGTGGCCGTAGGCCGTACCGGCTCTGCCGGTGACCTGGGGTCCCTCGGGGGCCGCCAGGGGGAGCAGGTTTCCGGCGTACGCCGGGTCGCGTACCGCGATGCCCTCGCCATGTGGAATGGCCTCCCCCTCCGGCCCCTGACGGCGGAACGAGGGTCGCCAAACCAACCTTCCGTCTTGACGCCGCCCCGCCCAACCCCTACCATCGGGGCTAACCCTGCGCTTCAGGGCCACAACCAGCACGTTCTTCTATCCAGAGCAGTCGAGGGAACGGCCCGACGACACTGCGGCAACCTGTAGCCGCCGCTCGCCCATCACCGAGCAGGCCGCTACGTTTGGTGCTAACTCCGCCTCGAGCCCCCGTCGCTAGGCACAGCGAAAGGCCCGGGGAAAGATAGAAGAAGGGCTCGAGCCCTTCTTCGGGAGAACGTCCGAGGAGGGGATTTTTGTGGACTTTTCGACCCTGGCGGTACTCAGCGGCTTGCCCGACGACCCCCACCACGCGGTGGGCCTGCCCATCTACGCGACGGCGGCCTACAGCTTCGAGAGCCTCGAGGAAGGCGCGCACAAGTTCGCCACCAGCGAGGGCTACACCTACACCCGCCTGCAAAACCCCACCGTGGCCGCGCTCGAGCAGCGCCTGAGCGCCCTCGAGGACGCCATCGGCGCGGTGTGCCTGGCCTCAGGCCAGGCCGCGAGCTTCGCCGCGCTGCTCGCGCTGGTGCGCTCGGGGGACGAGGTCGTCGCCAGCCCCGGGCTCTTCGGCGGCACGGTCGGGCTCTTGGGCCAGGTCTTCGGCCTCATGGGCGTCAGGGTTCACTTCGTGGCGCCAGAGGTCGAGGCGGTGCGGGCGGTGCTGAACGAGCGCACCCGGGCCGTCTTCACCGAGGTGCTGGGCAACCCCTCGCTCGAGCTCCCCGACCTGGCGGGCCTGGCCCGGCTGTGCGAGGCGCACGGCGTGGCCCTGATCGTGGACAACACCTTCGGGGCGGTGGGCGCGCTGGCGCGGCCCCTCGAGCACGGCGCCCACGCCGTCACCCACAGCCTGACCAAGTGGGCCAGCGGGCACGGCTCGATCCTGGGCGGGGCGGTGCTGGCCCGCTCGAGCGAGGTCTGGCGGAACTACCCGCAGTTCACCACCCCCGACCCGCAAGGCCGCGTCCCCTGGGAAGCCGCCGGCCCGCGATGTTTCCTCGAGCGCGTCCGGCAGCTCGGCCTCTCGCTGGGCGGGATGGTGCTCTCCCCCTTCAACGCCTACCTGCTCTTCCAGGGCGTCGAGACCGTCGAGCTGCGGGTCGAGCGGGCCTGTAGGAGCGCCCTCGAGGTCGCGGCCTGGCTGCAGGAGCAGCCCCAGGTGGCCTGGGTGCGCTACCCCGGCCTCCCCGGCGACCCGGCCCACGCCCGGGCCGCGCAGTACCTGCGCGGCGGCTTCGGCAGCATCCTGGCCTTCGGCGTGAAGGGCGGGCTCGAGGGGGCCAGCCGCTTCCTGGCCCGCCTGCGGGTCATCCAGGCCCCCAACGTCGGCGACGCCCGCACCCTGGCCGTGCACCCCTGGACCACCACCCACGGCCGCATCCCCGAGGCCGCCCGCCTGGCCGCCGGGGTCCGGCCCGAGATGATCCGCTTCTCGGTGGGCCTGGAGAGCCCCAGGGACGTCCGGGCCATGCTGGCCGAGGCGCTGGCGGCGGTGGAGGCGGTGGGCGAGGCGGGGTGAGCGGCCTCGAGCCCCCCGCCGCCCCTTCCCGCCTTTCCCCGACTGCGAGCCAACTCATCCTCGGGGCACCGCCCCCGGGCTATCATGAGGCAATCCCCGGCGTTCCCCGGGGAAATTCGCTACCTTCGAGGAGGTACCGCACCAACGGATCGGCCGCGCCCCGGCAGGGGGCGCACCCGGGCGCGAGCAAGCGCGAAACTCGACGAACTGCCACCATGCCGTATGCCACGGCACGATGGAGCGACTAAGTCGGCAGGGTGATGCCCGAGCATCCACAACAATTCTCGGGAGAAAGGTCAGAAGAAGTGTAGAAAAAAAGGTGTTCGCATGACGACGCTCGTGATCGGAGCCGGTATTGCGGGTTTGGCCGCAGCCCAAGACCTCACGGCAGCAGGACACAAGGTCCGAATCCTTGAAGCCAGAGACCGCGTCGGAGGACGCATCCACACCGACCGCGACTTCGCGGGGGTTCCGGTCGAACTCGGGGCCGAGTTCGTCCACACCAGCGTGGTTCCCACCTGGGAAATCCTCAACCAACACCGGATCAAAACCCACTACATCAACCAGCAGAGCGACCTTTGGATCCGCCTGCCGGACGGCCGTTTGCGCACGGTGGGCGAAGAAGTCTGTTTTTCGGGCGTGCGGGCTTTGGGCTGGCCCGAGGCGCAGGGCGAGGAGTCGGTCGCGGCCTACCTCCGGCGCCTGGGCCTCGACGCGCACCGCGCCCCCTACAAGATGCAGGAGTACGTCTCCGACTACGGCGACCCCGAGCAGCTCTCGGCCCGGGCCGCGCTCGAGTTCATGCTCGACCCCACCTCGGAGGAGGGCGACTACCGCCCCCTGCCGGGCTATGACCGCGTGGTTCAGGCCCTGGCCGAAGGGCTCGACGTCGAGCTAGGTGCCGTGGTGGACACCGTCGCCTGGGGCGGCCCCGGCGTCACAGTGATCCTCAAGGACGGCCGGGCCTACAGCGCCGACCAGGCGGTGATCACCCTGCCGGTGGGGGTGCTCAAGGCCGGGAAGGTGCGCTTCTTGCCCGAGCTGCCCGAGTGGAAGCTCTCGGCGCTGCGGCGGCTGGGGGTGGCGACGGTGCTCAAGCTGGTCTACCGCTTCGAGCAGCCCGTCCTCCCCGAGGGCGTCAACGGGCTGTACGTCTGCGGCGGGCTGCCCGACGAGTGGTGGTCGAGCTCGAAGGGCCAGGACTACGGCGGCGAGGTCATGACCGCCTTCGCCGCCGGGGCGAAGGCGCGGCGGCTGCTCGAGCTCGGCCAGGAGGGCGCGCTCGAGGCCGGCCTCGCCACCCTGCGCCAGGCCCTGGGCCGCCCCGGCCTCACCCCCAGCGCCCGGACCTGGAGCCAGTGGCAGGACGACCCCTACGCCCTGGGCGCCTACAGCATGGCCGTCACGGGCGCCACCGACGCTCGAGCCATCCTGGCGCGACCGCTCGAGCAGAAGCTGTTCTGGGCCGGGGAGGGCACCGCCTCCAACGCCTGGGCGGGGACCGTCCACGGGGCCCTGCAAAGCGGCCGCCGGGCCGCACAGGAAGTGCTGGCGCTGCGCAACCCGACGCTGGCCCTGCCGGAGCTCGCCCGGCCGGCGGCCAAGGCGTTGTAGCCCCTTTTGGAGTGAAGGCCCCCCGGGAGTTGCGGGGGGTTATTTCGTTGGGGTCGATAGCCGGACGCCGGGCGCGGGTCGTACGTCGTACGCCGTACGCAATACGCCAAACGCAAGACGCCAAACGCCAGACGCCTGGTTCCCCCCTTAGCAAGGGGGGTTAGGGGGGATATCCCCTCCCCGCCAGCGGGGAGGGGTTTACCAAGAGCCACACGCTTACCGCTGAAGGCTGACGGCTGAAAGCTGATAGCTGACGGCTTACCGCCGGTAGGGAGAGGTCCCCACAAGCCTTCAACCGCCCTGCCCGAGCAGCCATACCCCCACCAGCAGGCCGGCGTTCTCCCCCACCTCGACCAGCGCGCCGTATACGTCGCCGGAGAGGCCGCCGCCGAGGCGGGGGGCGGCCCAGCGGGCCAGGAGCAGGGCGGTCAGGAGGACGGCCAGGGCGGGCCAGGGGAATAGGGCGGCGCGGTGCGCGTCGAGGCCCAGGCGCCGGAGGTAGGCCGCGACCGACTCC
>NZ_QXDL01000293.1:0-3991 GCF_003574345.1 Calidithermus terrae | reverse complement strand
TGCGCACCGTCGTCGGCATCCCCAAGGGGGTGCACCGGCTGGAGGCCTACTCCACCAGCACCAACCACTACTTCGATCGGTACCTGGACTTCTACACCGACTGGGAGTGGACGCTGTGCCCCGGCGCTCCGCCTTCGGCCCCGCCCCCTCACGCATTCACCAGCTCCCCCGCCTGCTCCGCCTGCGTCTCGAGCGCCGGGAACTCGTGGCGGTGGTGCATCACCCGCACCGCGTAGTCGTAGGTGAAGTAGCTGTAAGCCCAGTTGCCCAGCACCATCAGGCGGTTGCGGAAACCGGCCAGGTAGTACAGGTGCACCCCCAGCCAGGCGGCCCAGGCAAGGAAGCCGGTCAGGCGCAGGCCCTTGACCTCGGCCACGGCGGCGTTGCGGCCCAGGGTAGCCATGTTGCCCTTGTCGAAGTAGCGGAAGGCCCTCTGTTCCTTGCCGTGCAGGTGGCGCAGGATGTTCTGGGCAGCCAGGCGGCCTTGCTGCATGGCGACGGGGGCTACCTGGGGGTAGGGGCGGCCGTCCTTGTACTCCAGCGAGTTCATGTCGCCCGCGACGTAGATCTCGGGGTGCTCAGGCACGTAGAGCTCGGGGGCGGTGGCGACCCGGTTGCCGCGCGTGGTCGGAAGGCCCGGTATCCCCTGCCCCGTGACCCCGGCGCTCCAGATCGCGGTGAAGGTGGGGATGAACTTGCCGCTCAAGAGCTTCACCCCGTCGGGCCGGATCTCCACCACCCGCTCGCCGAACCACACCTCCACGCCCAGGCGCTCGAGGAAGCGCTGCGCGTAGCGGGCCGAGGAGGGCGCGAAGGCGTCGAGCAGGCGGTCGCTGCCCTCGATGAGGATGATCCGCACCTCCGAGAGGTCCACGCCGGGGTAGTCGCGGGGGATGACGTGGCGGCGCACCTCGCCCAAGGCGCCGGCCAGCTCCACCCCGGTCGGGCCGCCGCCCACGATGACGATGGTCATGAGGGCCTTGCGGCGCTGCGGGTCGGCGGTGCGGCTGGCCTCCTCCCCGGCCGAGATGATCCGGTCGCGGATGCGCATGGCGTCGTCGAGGGTCTTCATCGCGTAGCCGTACTTAGCCACGCCGGGCAGCCCGAAGTCGTTGGTGCGGGTGCCCGAGCCCACGACGAGGTAGTCGTAGGGCACCGGCTTGCCCTCGACCATCAGCACCTTGGCCTCGGCGTCGATGCCCTCGGCGCTGCCCAGCAGGAAGCGCGCGTTCTTGTGGCGCCGCAGGAAGGCCCGGACCGGGAAGGCGATCTGGGGGGCCTCGAGCCCCGCCGAAGCCACCTGGTAAAGCAGGGGCTGGAAGAGGTGGTAGTTGTTGCGGTCAACGAGCGTGACCCGCAGCGAGGGCTCGCGGGAGAGCACCCGCACCGCGTTGAGGCCTGCAAACCCAGCACCCAGTACCACGACGTGTTTCTCGGCCATGTGGCCTCCTTCTAAGAATCCAGGCGGAGGCGTCGGCTTGGTGGTGCTTCAGAAGAGGCGGCCTTCCCCGGACCCTTGGGCGGGGACATTCGTCCCCTCAAGGACAAATGTACTTCTTTTCACAAGATGAGGGGGGTACTGTGACACAATTCACAACACCCCCTCAGCGCCGCTGCCAGGCCGGGGCCAGCACCCGCACCAGCACCATGCCTACGACGAACCCGCCGATGTGCGCCCAGAAAGCCACGCCGGGGACCCCGCTGAAGGACTGGTAGAACTGGAGCAAGAACCACAGCCCCAGGTAGATCAGGGCCGGGATCGGGATGGGGAAAAAGCCCAGCAGGCTCACGATCAGGGCCCGGGGGTAGAGCACGATGTAGGCCCCCAGCACCGCCGAGATCGCCCCCGAAGCCCCGATCATCGGCCCGTCGCTGCCGAAGGACACCAGGCCCTGCGCCAGCGCCGCGCCCGCGCCCCCCAGGAGGTAGAACAACAGGAAGCGCCCGTGACCCAGGCGGTCCTCGACGTTATCCCCGAAGACCCACAAGAACCACATGTTCCCCACCAGATGCCCGATCCCCCCGTGGAGGAACATGCTGGTGAAGAGGGTGGGCCACTCGGCTAGGGGATCGGCGAAGAACTGCGCGGGGATGAAGCCGTAGGCGTAGATGACCGCCGCGGGCTCGTTGAGCACCCACTCCCACACGAAGGCCGCCAGGTTGGCGACGACCAGCACGGGCACCCAAACCGCCCGGCGGCGCGGGCGGTTGATGTCGTAAAGGGGGAACATGGGCCAAGTTTACAGGGTGCCCGCCGGGCAGGCCGCAGGGCGTGAGGGTATGGTGGGGTGGAGCCAGGACCCCCCCTCCCCCCCAGCCCTGGAGTTTCCCGCATGGAGGCCGGCACCACCCCCCAGACGAGCAAGGCGGTCCTGCAGCGGGTCGTCGAACACTGGGGGGCCGAGGCGTGGAGCCGGGAGCACGGCCCGGACGAATGACGGCGACCGGCCTCACCGCTCGAGTGCCGGCGTCGCCGGGGGCCTTGGCCCCCCCACCGGGACCGGCGGGTGTCCGTTGGAAACGCGATAAAACAAGGCAGCAGCCCGGCGGGAAGCTCCGCCGGGCTGGAGAATCTGAGCCTTTCTCGCAGCCCCCACACAGACGAGAATGAGCCCGGGAGGCAGCTCTTCCACGCAGCACGCAAAAACCAAGCCGGCAAGAGGCTCAGATGAAGGGTGCTCTACCCCACCAGCACGTCGATCTTGCGGGGCTGGGCGGCCTCGGCCTTGGGGATGTCGATGTAGAGCACGCCGTTCTTGAAGTTGGCGCTCACCTTGGTGAGGTCGTAGGTGTTGGGGATGGTGAAGCTGCGGACGAAGGTGCCGTAGGTGCCCTCGAGGCGGTACTGCTGCACGCCCTCGGGCCGGTTGAAGGGCCGCTCGGCCTTGACGCTCAGGGTGTTGTTCTCGGCGGTGAGCTCGACCTGGCCGGGTTCCACGCCGGGCAGGTAGACGGCGAAGTGCAGGCCCTGGGCGTCGTCGAGCACGTCAACCAGGGGGGCGTAGGTGCGGTTGCCGCCGTCGGGGCGGGCCACGCCGAAGTTGCGGAACAGGCGCTCCTGGATCTCCTCGATTTCCTTGAAGGGGTCGAAACGTACCATCGCTTACCTCCTGGTAACGATAATAAAACTTGAGTCGGATCATGTCAAGTTTTATTATGGGTATAGACCACAAAACTTAAGGCCAGGGATTGCCCCCTGGCCTTAAGAGGAGGAGATTACGGCGGGGTTAGCGTGCGGGCCTCACCACTCCTTCAGGCCCGCGCTCCACTCATCGACCTCGCGCTCGGCCCGGTCACGGGCGAGCCCGTAGCGTTCCTGGAGCTTGCCGATGAGCTGTTCGCGCTTGCCGTTGATGACGTCGAGGTCGTCGTTGGTGAGGTCACCCCACTTCTCCAGCACTTTGCCCTTGAACTGCTTCCAGTTGCCTTCGATGCGGTCCCAGTTCATGACTGACCTCCTTCGCAGCCAAGCATGGCCCACGCGCCTGAGGCCGGCGTTACCGGCGGCTGAGCCGCGCCTGAATCACCAGCGGACCAGGCCGGCGAGGCCGCCGAACTCCTCGTGCAGGCGGGCTTCGGCCTCGCCGTGGACGAAGTCGAGCCGGACGTTGTAGGCCCGTGCCAGCGAAGGCAGCGCGTCCTTGAGGGGCACTTCCTCGAGCCCCTCGCCCGGGCAGAAGGCCTCGGCGGCCTCGCGGCTGAGCCCTACCCCGCCCGAGGCGCAGCGGAAGACCCTGGCGTCGAGGCTCCAGGGCACCGCCAGCAGGTACAGCCGCCCCTCCTGCAGCGCCTCGAGCACCTCCTGCAAGCCCCAGATGCCGCGCTCGCGGATGGTGTCGAGCAGGCGGTTCTCGCGCTCGCGCTCGAGGGGGGGCAGTTGCTGCTCCACGGCCTTGAGCACCTCCCCCGCGCTCACGCGGGAGTGGGGCATGGAGGGCAGGACGTAGGGCTCGGGGAGGGTGGAGGGCAGGTGGGCGGCGAAGTTCTTGGT
>NZ_QXDL01000292.1:0-4027 GCF_003574345.1 Calidithermus terrae | reverse complement strand
GTTGGGGGTCCGGGGCGGGCTCGCGCTGGGGGCGCTCAACTTCCCGCTACACCTGTGGCTGTTCGGCCGGGTCGGCGAATCCGACCCGGCGTTGGTTTTCGGCCAGCCCGGTTTCTACGTCGGGCTGCTGCTCGGTTTCGCCAGCGGCTGGGTGGGGGGGCTGCTGGAACGGCTGAGGGCCAGCGAGGAGCGCTACCGCAGCCTGGTCGAGACGGCCCCGCTGGGGGTGCTGGTGCACGACGGCGAGCGTGTCCTCTTCGCCAACCCGGAGGCCGGCCGCGTCCTGGGGGCCCGCCGCCCCGAGGAGTTGGTGGGCCGCCCGGTGCTGAGCCTGGTCGGCGCCGAGGACCTGCCCCGGGTGCGGCAGCGGCTCGCAGCCCTGGAGCAGGGCCGGCCCCAGGTGGGGCTCGCCGAGGAGACGCTGTGCCGGCTCGACGGCGCCCCGGTGGTGGCCGAGGTTGCCGCGGCCCGGGTGCGGTACGGCGAGCGGCAGGCCGTCCAGGTGGTGCTGCGCGACCTGAGCGCCCAGCGCCAGCTACAGGGCACCATCGAGCGCCTGACCTACCGCGACCCGGTCACCGGCCTACCCAACCGCGCCGCCCTGCACGAGGCCGGGGCCAAGATCCTCGCGCTCGCCCACCGCCAGGGCTGGGGGGTGGCGGCGCTGTGGCTGAGGCTGGGGGAGCTGGCCCTGTGGCAGGACGTCCTGGGCCAGCGCAGCGCCGACGGGCTGCTGCGGGGCGTGGCGGAGCGCCTGCGCCGGGTCGCCCGCGGGCAGGACTGGCTGGCGTACTGCGGCGGCGGCGAGTTCGCCTTCGTGGCGCAGAACGCCGCCCTCACCGGGGCCCTGCGCCTGGCCCGGCGGTTGCAGGCCGTGCTGGACACCCCCCTCGAGCTCGAGGGTGGGGGTGCCCCAGCGCGGCTGAGCCTGGTCGTCGGGGTCGCCCTCTACCCCAAGGACGCGGCCGGCCTCGAGGAGCTGCTCTCGGCCGCCCACGCCGCCGCCCAACGGGCGCAGGCCGAGGGCTGCTGGCTGGCACTGTTCGACCCTGAGGGCGCCCGCCGGGCCCGCGAGCGCGTCGCCCTGGAGGGGGAGCTGCGGCAGGCGCTGGGGGAGGGCGGGCTGGTGCTGCACTACCAGCCGGTGCTGGACCTGCGCAGCGGGCAGGTCGCCGGGGCGGAGGCCCTGGCCCGCTGGCCGCACCCCTCGCGGGGGGCCGTCTCCCCTGAGGTGTTCATCCCTCTGGCCGAGGAGCGCGGGCTCATCCGCGAGCTGGACCGCTACGTGCTGCGCCGGGCGCTGGGGGAGGCCGCCGCCCTGCCGGGCTGGGTCGCCGTCAACCTCTCGGCGCAGAGCTTCCAGGAGCCCGGCCTCCCCCGCTTCCTGCGGGAGAGCCTCGAGCGGTCCGGGGTCCGCCCGGGGGAACTGGTGCTGGAGATCACCGAGCGCACCCTGGCCGACCCCCGCAGCGCCCAGCCGGTGCTGCAGCGGCTGAAGGAGCTGGGGGTGCGGGTGGCGGTGGACGACTTCGGCACCGGCTACTCCTCGCTGTCCTACCTGCGCTCCTTCCCCCTCGACCACCTCAAGATCGACCGCAGCTTCGTGCGGGGGATCGGCCGCCACCCCGAGGACGAGGCCGTGCTGCGGGGCATCCTTTCCCTGGCCGGGAGCCTGGGCCTGGAGTGCGTGGCCGAGGGGGTGGAGACCGCCGAGCAGGCCGAGTGGCTGCGGCGGGAGGGCTGCGCCCTGGCCCAGGGCTACCACTTCGCCCGGCCCATGCCCCCAGAGCATCTGGCGACCCTGGCCCGGGAGCGCGGCTGAGCGGCGCACCCTGCCCCCGCCCCCGGCTGCCTCGGCCTTCCGGGAGCGCTTTCGTCGTTCGCGTCGGTCCGCCGAACGGTGACGGGCCAACCGAATCGGGTTTGGGTCTGGGCCTGCCGCTCGGGGCCCCGGCAAGGCGTCAGCAGGGCCCCTGCGGCCGCGTTGGCTGCCGCTTCCCACCCCTCGGCCCCTCCGGGGCCACCTGCCGGGCGAGCTGGGAGAGGGTTCGGTGCATGGAGTAGCTGTTCGGCAGCCGGAAGCAGCACCGCGACGGCTTCTCCAGCCCTGAAGGTGGGCCCGCTCGGTCAGGTGAGGCTGCCCTTTCGGATCCGGCGTGAGCGGTTGACGGGGGCGGGCTTCGGGTGTAATACTTAAGTTGATGCTTAAGTATGGCGCGCTCGACCGGCTCTTCCAGGCCCTGGCCGACCCCAACCGCCGGGCGATGGTGGAGCAGCTCAGCCGCGGCCCGGCCTCGGTCAGCGAGCTGGCCCGGCCGCTCGAGATCTCCCTGGCGGCGGCGGTGCAGCACCTCGAAGTGCTCGAGGCCAGCGGCCTGGTGCGCTCGCGGAAGGTGGGGCGGGTGCGGACCTGCGAGCTCGAGCCCGCCGCGCTGCAGCCTGTCGAGCAGTGGATCGGCGAGCGGCGGAAGAGCTGGGAGCGACGTCTGGACCGGCTGGGCGAGTTCCTCGCCCAGGGGGCCGGGGAGGGCGATCCCGCGCCCCCCGCCAGGAGGAAAGCCCCGAGGAGGAAGTCATGAGCCAGCATTCCGTCACACACGCCACCTTCGTCGTCGAGCGCGTCTACGACGCCCCGCCCGAGCGGGTCTTCCGGGCCTGGGCCGACCCTGCTGCCAAGGCCCGCTGGTTCGCCGGGCCGGAGGAATGGGAGAACAGCGCGTTCGAGCTCGACTTCCGCGTCGGCGGGCGGGAGTTCAACCGCGGCGGCCCCAAGGAGGGCCCGGTACACACCTTCGAGGCCCGCTACCACGACATCGTGCCGGGCCGGCGCATTATCTATGCCTACGAGATGCGCCTCGACGGCCGCCGCATCTCGGTCTCGCTGGCGACCGTGGAGTTCACCCCCGAGGGGAAGGGCACCCGCCTGACCCTCACCGAGCAGGGCGCTTTCCTCGACGGCTACGACAACCCTGCGCTGCGCGAGCAGGGCACCCGGGAACTGTTGGACGCCCTCGAGGCCGAGCTGACCCGCGCCCCCGCGAACGCCTGACCCTCGGCCCTTCGTGACCTTGCTCGAGGTAAAGGAGGTGGTCGTGCCCGGACGGCTGATTCTGCCAAAAGCGTAATATCACGCCATGATACGTCATCAACGATTGGTCCATTGAGGGAAAAGCCGGAAAAGCCCGGCGGAGGTTGATCCGCCCGAGGAGGTTCGAGATGCGCAAGGTTATCGCTTTCATGCACGTTTCGCTGGACGGTTTCGTGGCGGGCCCGAACGGAGAGCTGGAGTGGGCCGTCGTGGACGAGGAGGTCGCGGGGGCCGCGAAGGGTTACCTGGGCTCGGTAGGGGCCGCGCTCTATGGCCGGGTGACCTACCGGATGATGGAGGGGTACTGGCCCACGGTGCCCGCTAACCCCTCGAGCACGCCCGACGAGATCGAGCACGCCCGCTGGATCGAGAACGTCCCCAAGGTGGTCTTCTCGAGAACCCTCGAGGGCGTGACCTGGAACAACACCACGCTGGTCAGAGACCGCGTCCGCGAAGAGGTGGAAAGGCTCAAGCTCGAGCCCGGCGGCGACCTGATGATCTTCGGCAGCCCCCGGCTGACCCACAGCCTCCAGGGCCTGGGCCTGGTCGACGAGTACCTGCTGTTCGTCAACCCGCTGCTGCTGGGCGACGGCGTGCCGCTGTTCGAGCGCACCGGCCGCCCGCTCCCGCTGAGGCTGCTGGATAGCCGGCGCTTCACCTCCGGGGTGGTGCTGCTGCGCTACGGGGTGGGCGGTAACTGACCCGGAGCCGCCTCGCGGGCTGGCGGCGGACCAACCCGACCGGAGGGGGTGCTCTAGGGCCCGAAAAGATAGCCCCTGCGGGTCTTTGGGTCGGGTGATTGCCTTTTTGAACGTGAAACGCCCTCAGCCGCAACGTTGGAGAGCAGGGGCAGGGGGGTGGGCCTGGTCAAGCAGGTCAGCGAGGGCAACCTGCCGGGCCGCGTCAGCAGCGAGCTGCTCGAGCTCCTCCGCACCGCGC
>NZ_QXDL01000291.1:0-4051 GCF_003574345.1 Calidithermus terrae | reverse complement strand
CGCCCGCCCCGAAGCGGGGGTCGGGGCTGCCGTCCGGGTTGTAGCGGGCCAGCACCCCGTCGAGGCCGTAGGTGGCGGCGCGGCCGAACCCCGCCGCCACCACCTTGCCGTCGGGCTGGACGGCCACCCCCATGAACATCCCGTAGTCGCCGGGCAGGTCCAGCCGCACCCAGCCCCCCCGGCCGAAGCCCTGGTCCGGGACGCCCGAGGCGCTGAAGCGGGCCAGCACCGGCTGTGCCCAGGAGCCGGAGGAGCGCTCCTCCGCGAGGCAGCCCGCGACCAGCAGCTTGCCGTCGGGCTGCAGGGCCACGGCGGTGACGACGTGGTCGGTCTGGGCGTAAGAGAACGTCGCCTTGCCCCCGGAGCCGAAGGAGGCGTCGGGGGCCCCGTTGGTGTGGTAGCGCGCCAGGGCGACGTCGAGGCGCCCCTCGCGGTTCACGGTGCTGCCGGCCAGCACGACCTTGCCGTCGGGCTGCAGGGCCAGGCCCAGGCGCGGGAGGACATAGGAGCCGCTGCCGGAGGAGGAGCCGCCGAAGGCGGTCACGACCGTGCCCCCCGAGCCGAAGGAGGGGTCGGGGCGGCCGTCGGGGTTCAGCCGCGCCAGCAGGAAGTCGGAGCGGTCGGTGTCGACGCCGGCCACCAGCACCTTCCCGTCGGCCTGGAGGGCCAGGGCGTTGGCGACGCCGTACCGCCCGAAGTCCACCCACGTCACGCCCCCCGAGCCGAAGGAGGGGTCGGGGCGGCCGTCGGGGCCGAGGCGGGCCACCCCGAAGCCGGTGGCGGCCCCCTGGAAGTCGTAGAGGTTGCCCGCCACCAGGACCTTGCCGTCGGGCTGGAGGGCCACCGCCTCGGGCCGCTCGTCGGGGTGCCCCGGGACGAAGTCGGCCAGCGCCTTCCCCCCCGCGCCGAAGGAGGCGTCCGGCGCGCCGGACGCCGTGTAGCGGGCCACCGCGGTGTGGTCGGAGAGCTCCCCCGCGCGGCTGCTGTAGCCCGCGACCACCACCCGGCCGTCGCCCTGCAGCGCCAGGGCCAAGGCGAGGTCGCTGCCCCCGAAGTCGGACACCGCCCTCCCGCCGTCGCCGAAGGCGGCGTCCGGGGAGCCGGGGGGCGGGTTCACGGCCACCGCGAGGACGGCCTCGCGGGCCAGGCCGGGCGCGGTGGCCCGGACCTTCAGGCTGTAGCCCCCGGGCAGCGCCCCGGCGGCGGCGCTGAGGGTCAGGGCCTGCTGCACCGGCTGGTCGGAGGCGACCTCGGCGAAGCCGGGGGAGAGGGCGAGGCCCGGCGGCGGGTTGCCCGCCCCGTCCACCAGGCTCAGCCCCACCACCCCGCGCAGGCCCCCGGAGGGGGTGAGGGTGAGGGTCAGCCGGGCCGACTCCCCCGGCAGCAAGGCCAGGCTCTGCGGGCTGAGGGCCAGGGCCAGGTCGGGCTGGGGCTTGGGCGGCGGGGGCGCGCCCGTTTTCGGGTCGCAGGCGGCGAGGGCCAGGGCCAGGGCCGCGGCCAGGGCCGGCGGGCGGCAGGAAGGGGCACTCGAGCGGCCTTCACGACTCGTAGTGTAGAACCGTTCGCGGGTGGGGCTAGTGCCAAGTGACCAACGGGCCGGGGCGAATCCATGCCCTGCCCCGGCCGCCCTCCCCTCTGCCGGCAGGCCCGCTCAGCGGAGCGCCGGGCCTGGGCCCTTCCCGGTCACCGGCCCCTCGGCAATTCCGGCAACCGGTTTTCACTGGAATCAATTTTGCACCTTGTACTTTTGACATGTGTTAAAAAATTGCGTAACGGTTTGCGCATTGTTGATCTATCCTATGCGAGTCGTTTGGACGGTTTTAGGCAGGTGTCAAAAAAATTGTTGACAGTTTGCAGCACCACCCCTATACTTCCCGGCATGGGAGGCTAGCCTCCTATCCCTGAACACAACGTATGGAGACCGCCCCTGGCACCCCCACCCACTGCTGTTTCTGCGCCATGCAGTGCGCGATGCAGTTGCACGCCGACGGCACGGTCAAACCCTTGCCCCACCCCGTCAACGGGGGCAAGCTCTGCGTGCTGGGCCTGACGTCGGGCGAGCTGCTGGGGCACGCCGATCGCCTGAGGACCCCTCTGGTGCGCAAGGGTGAACGGCTCGAGCCCGTGAGCTGGGAAGAGGCGCTGGAGGTGGCCGTGCAGGGCTTCCGGCGCGTCGCCGCCGAGCACGGCGAGAGCGCCAACGCGGTGTACGGCGGGGCCAGCCTGAGCAACGAGAAAGCCTATCTGCTGGGCAAGTTCGCCCGGCTGGCCCTGGGAACGCCGCACATCGACTACAACGGGCGCTACTGCATGTCGGCGGCGGCAGCGGCCCAGAACCGCGCGCTGGGGCTGGACCGGGGGCTCAACCGCCCCCTCGCCGACCTCCCCCGGTACGACGTGATCCTGATGGTGGGCTCCAACGCCGCCGAGTGCCTGCCCATGCTGATGCCCCATCTGCAGCGGGCCAGGGAGGGCGGAACCCGCTTCATCGTGGTGGACCCCCGGCGCACCACCACCGCCAACCTCGCCGCCCTGCACCTCGCCCCGCGCCCCGGCACCGACCTCGCCCTCGCCAACAGCCTGCTCCACCTGCTCGCCAGGGACCAGCGGCTCGACCACGGCTTCATCGCCGGGCGCACCCGGGGGCTAAAGGAGGCCCTGAGGGCCGTGCAGGGATGTACGGCGGCCTGGGCCGCAGAGGTCTGCGGGCTGCTGCCCTACGAGGTCGAGCAGGCCGCCCAACTGCTCGCCGGCGCCCGCAAGGCCCTCATCCTCACCGGGCGCGGGGCCGACCAGAACTCGCGCGGCGTCGCCACCAGCCTGGCGTTCATCAACCTGGCGCTGGCGCTGGGGGCCGAATTTGGCACCCTTACCGGCCAGGCCAACGGCCAGGGCGGGCGCGAGATGGGCCAGAAGGCCGACCAGTTGCCGGGCTACCGCGACGTCGAAGACCCCGCCGACCGCCAGGCCGTCGCCAGGGTGTGGGGGGTCGGGCCCGAGCGGCTCCCCGGCAAGGGGTACTCGGCCTTCGAGATCTTGCAGGCCGTCGCTCGAGGCGAAATCCGGGGGATGCTGGTGATGGGTTCGAACCCCATCCCCTCCTCCCCGCGCTCGGACCGGGTGCGCGAGAGCCTCGCGCGCATGGAGCACCTGGTGGTCATCGACTCCTTCCTCTCGGAGACCGCCCGCCACGCCAGGGTGGTGCTGCCCGGCGCGCTGTGGAGCGAGGAGGACGGCACCACGACCAACCTCGAGGGCCGCGTGGTGCTGCGCCGGGCGGTGCGCCTTCCCCCCGCCGGGGCCAGGGGCGACCAGGAAATCCTCTGTGCCCTCGCCGCCGGGTTGGGGGCGGGGCAATACTTCAGCTACAGCGGCCCCAAAGAGGTCTACGACGAGCTGCGCCGGGCCACGCGGGGTGCTAAGGCCGACTACTACGGCATCACCTGGGAGCGCCTCGAGGCCGGGGAGGAGCTGTTCTGGCCCTGCCCCTCCGAAGACCACCCCGGCACGCCCCGGCCCTTCGCCGAGCGCTTCGCCCACGCCGACGGGCGCGCCCGCTTCAGCCCCACCCCCTTCCAGCCCAGCGCTGAAGCGCCCACCGCCCACTACCCGCTCTACCTCACCACCGGGCGGGTGCTCTACCACTACCTCACCGGCAACCACACCCGCCGCTTGGGCCGCCTGACGAAGAAGTACCCCGAGCCGCTGCTGGAGGTCCACCCCGAGACCGCCCAGCGCCTGGGGCTCGCCGAGGGTGAGCTGGCCGAGGTCAGCAGCCAGCGCGCCAGCGCCCGCTACCGGGTCAGGCACAACCCCAGGATTCGCCCCGACACCCTCTTCGTGCCCTTCCACTGGGACGGGCAACAAGCCATCAACCGGCTGATGAACCCGGTGCTCGACCCCATCTGCCAGATGCCCGAGTTCAAGGTAGCCGCCGTGAATCTCGCGCCGGTCGCCCGACCTGAAGCCGTCGTGGCGGCGGCCGACTAGGAGGAGCCATGTACTACCCGGTGATGCTGGACCTGAGGGGCAGGGGGGTGCTGTTCGTGGG
>NZ_QXDL01000290.1:0-4051 GCF_003574345.1 Calidithermus terrae | reverse complement strand
TCGCCCGCCTGGCCGACAACCCAGCCCCCTCCGCCACCGGCATCGCCTTCCAGGGCAGCCTCGAGCCCCGCTTCAGCGCCCTGGGCGTCAAGCTCGGCTTCCACAAGACCCGCCGCACCGCCGGCTACTGCGGCACCCCCGCCTTCGGCGAGCGCTACAGCGTCGTGCGGGTGCGCACCGAGGTCGCCCCGATCCGGGCGAGCATCGAGAGCCTGTAAGAGGCATTCCGCGTAGGACGTACGACGTAAGACGTAGGACGTGCGTTTAGCGCTCGGCGTAGGACGCACGACGCACGACCCACCCCCGCCCTGCCCCCATCATCGAGTGTTAATTTCGGTCGGCGAACCCCATTCCCATCGCATTTTTCAGGCATTCACACTCAGCACCGGCTCAGCCGGGCTTAGGGACGGCATCAGTTCGAACCCATAGCGTTGCATCACGACCCACCGGCTGGAGGCGTTTCGCCGTACGGGCGACTGGCCGCGTATGGGGGAGTGCGAGAGACTTTTCCCGACGAGGAGAGCCTCAGAACGAGGTTTTTTGTGACGACGAACACCGACGCGAACACTCACCCCGGAGGCATGCGGGTGTTGGAAACCCAGGTGTACCGGGGGCCCAACCCCTACGGCTACTACCCGATGATCCGCTTCAAGCTCGACCTGGGGCGGCTCGAGGACTACCCCACCTCGCGCCTGGAGGGCTTCACCGCGCGGCTGGTGGCCCTCGTGCCGAGCTTACAGGGCCACGGCTGCTCCTACGGGCACCCGGGCGGCTTCGTCCGGCGCATGGAGGAGGGGACCTGGCTGGGGCACGTGACCGAGCACGTCGCGCTCGAGCTGCAGACCCTCGCCGGCACCCCCGTCACCTACGGCAAGACCCGCAGCACCGGCGAGCGCGAGGGGGTCTACAACGTGCTGTACTCCTACCGCGAGGAGCGGGTGGGGTTGATGGCCGGCTGGCTGGCCCTGCGGCTGGTGAACTCGCTGCTGCCGCCCGAGCTTCAGGGCGTGGGGGGGCTGGACCTGCTGGTGCCGCGCGGCACACGGCCCCTGGCCGAGGAGGGGGCCGCCTTCGACTTCCAGGCCGAGCTCGAGGCCCTCATCCGCCTGGCCGAGCGGCTGGCGCTGGGGCCCACCACCCGCTCGCTGGTCGAGGAGGCCGAGCGGCGGGGCATCCCCGCCATCCGCCTCGACGACGAGAGCCTGGTGCAGTTCGGCTACGGCAAGTACCAGCAGCGCGTGCGCGCCAGCGTGACCTCCAAGACCTCGCAGATCGCCGTGGAGGCGGCCAAGGACAAGTCGCTCACCAACCGCCTGCTGCTCACCGCCGGGCTGCCCATCCCCGAAGGTGCCGTGGTCAGCAGCGCCGAGGAGGCGGTGGCGGAGGCCGAGCGGCTGGGCTACCCGGTGGTCACCAAGCCCCTCGACGGCAACCACGGGCGCGGCGTCTCGACCAACCTCACCACCCCCGAGGCGGTGCGCTGGGGCTTCGAGCAGGCCGCCGCCCACGGGCCGGAGGTGATCGTCGAGCGCCACTTCCAGGGCAAGGACTACCGGGTGCTGGTGATCGGCGGGGAGGTGGTGGCGGTGGCCGAGCGGGTGCCGGCCCACGTCGTGGGCGACGGGGAGCACACCGTCGCCCAGCTCGTCGAGTTCACCAACGCCGACCCCCGGCGGGGGGTGGGGCACGAGAAGGTGCTGACCCGCATCAAGCTCGACCCGCAGGTCGAGCGGCTGCTCGAGCAGTCGGGCTACACGCTGCAGAGCGTGCCCAAGGCCGGGGAGGTGGTCTACCTGCGCGCCACCGCCAACCTCTCCACCGGCGGCACCGCCATCGACCGCACCGACGAGATCCACCCCGACAACGCCGACATCGCCCGCCGCGCCGCGCTGGTGATCGGGCTCGACGTGGCGGGCATCGACTTCGTGGCCCCCGACATCCGGCGCTCGGTGCGCGAGACGGGCGGGGGCATCGTGGAGGTCAACGCCGGGCCCGGCTTCCGCATGCACCTCCAGCCCTCCGAGGGCAGGCCCCGCAACGTGGCCGCGCCGGTGCTGGACATGCTCTTCCCCGCCGGCACCCCCTGCCGCATCCCGGTGGTGGCGATCACCGGCACCAACGGCAAGACCACCACCAGCCGCATGGTGGCGGCCATCCTCAAGAAGCACGGCTACCGCGTGGGCCTCACCACCTCCACCGGCATCTACATCGACGACCGGCTCTACCTCAAGGGCGACACCACCGGCCCCAAGAGCGCGCGGGTGGTGCTCTGCGACCCTACCATCGACGCGGCGGTGCTCGAGACCGCCCGCGGGGGCATCCTGCGCGAGGGCTTAGGCTTCGACCGCTGCACGGTGGGCGCGGTGCTCAACGTCCAGGCCGACCACCTGGGCCTGCGCGGGGTGGAGACGGTGGAGGACCTGGCCTGGGTGAAGTCGCTGGTGGTGGAGGTGGTGGCCGACGACGGGCACAGCGTGCTCAACGCCGACGACCCCCTCACCTACCGGATGCGCCGCCGCGCCGGGGGGCGGTTGGTGCTGTTCTCGATGCAGGGCGGGGAGAGCTGCCCCGGCCACCTCAAGGAGCACGTGGACGCCGGCGGCGTGGCGGTGGTGCGCCAGCCCGGGGTCAAGGGCGACCTCATCGCGGTGTACGACGGCGACGGCTACCACCCGGTGATCTGGGCGCACGAGATCCCGGCCACGCTGGGCGGGGCCGCGGCGGTCAACGTGCAGAACGCCCTCGCCGCCGCCGCCATCGCCTACAGCGTGGGGGTGCCGGTCGAGACCATCGCCGCCGCGCTGGCCGAGTTCAGGAGCACCTTCGAGCAGAACCCGGGGCGGCTCAACGTCTACGAGGGCCACCCCTTCAAGGTGGTGCTCGACTACGGGCACAACCCGGCCGGCCTCGAGCCCATGGTCGAGCTGGTGCGCCGCCTCAAGGGCGACGGCCGGGCCATCGGGGTGGTGAGCGTGGCGGGCGACCGCCGCGACGCGGACATGCTCGAGGTCGGGCGCATCGCCGCGCGCACCTTCGACGAGGTGATCCTGCGCGAGGACACCAAGGACCGCCGCGGCCGCCGCGAGGGCGAGATCGCCGCGCTGCTGCGCCGGGGGGTGCTCGAGGGCGGCATGCCCGAGGGCGCGCTCAGCGTGATCCTGGAGGAGACGGAGGCCCTGCAGGCCGCGCTGCGCCGCGCCCGGCCGGGCGACCTGGTGGTGCACTTCGCCACCGAGATCGACGAGGCCTGGCGGGTCATCCGCGAGTTCGTCCCCGCGGCCGACGCCCCGCGGGGCGAGCAGCCGAGCGTAGGGCAGGGGCAGGCATGAGGCCGGCCATCGTCATCCACGGCGGGGCCGAGGCCATCCCCCAGGAGCGGAAGGAGGCCTTCCGGCAGGGCCTGGGGCAGGCGGTCGAGGCGGGCTGGGAGGTGCTCGAGGCGGGCGGCAGCGCGGTGGACGCGGTGGAGGCCGCCGTCCGGGCGATGGAGGCGGCCCCCGTCTTCAACGCGGGGCGCGGCTCGATGCTCAACGCCGACGGCGAGGTGGAGATGGACGCCGGGCTGATGGAGGGCGAGGGCCTCAACGCCGGGGCGGTGGGGGCCGTCCAGGGGGTGCGCCACCCCATCTCGGTGGCGCGGGCCCTGCTCTACGAAGACCCCATCCTCCTCGTCTCCGACGGCGCGCGGCGCTTCGCGCAGGAGCGCCACGCCGAGCTGTGCGACCCCGAGGCGCTCATCACCTTCGAGCGGCTGCGCGAGTGGGAGCAGAAGCAGCGCACCAACAACACCGTGGGGTGCGTGGCCCTCGACCGCGAAGGCCGCCTGGCCGCCGGGGTCTCCACCGGCGGCACCGGCGACAACCCCAAGGGCCGCCTGGGCGACAGCCCCCTGCCGGGCTGCGGCTTCTACGCCGACGACCGGCTCGGCGGCACGGCCCTCACCGGCGACGGCGAGCGGATCGCGCGGGTGGTGCTCGCCAAGACCGCCGTCGAGTTCTTGCGCCAGCACTCGCCCGAGGAGGCGGCGGTGATGGCGCTGCAGGTGCTGGGG